>CAZSLR010000028.1:0-15066 GCA_964607635.1 uncultured Oscillospiraceae bacterium | reverse complement strand
CATGTAACCATTTTATCACGGCAATGCAAATTAGGAGGGGTTCTCGTGAATGATAGTGTTATATTGACCATGCGAGATATCGAAATGAATTTCCCCGGTGTCAGAGCGCTTAAGCAGGCCAGCTTGACTCTAAGAAGAGGAGAGGTCCATGCTCTGATGGGAGAAAACGGCGCCGGCAAGTCGACAATGGTAAAGTGCTTAACTGGCGTATATCATAAGGACTCTGGCGAAATAATGTTTGACGGCAAGAAAATTGAGCCGACAACACCGCAGGCAGCGGTTGAAATGGGTATCAGCACAGTGTATCAGGAAATCAATCTGTGCCCAAATCTAACAGTTGCTGAGAATATTTTTATCGGCAGGCAGCCTATGAAGGGTAAGCTTGTTGATTGGAAGGCAATGAACACAAGATCTGTGGATGTTTTAGCCAGATTCAACATTCATATCGATGTCACAAGGCCGCTAGCGAGCTACTCAGTAGCGATTCAACAGCTGGTATCAATTGCCAGAGCGGTAGATGTATCGGCAAAAATCCTTATATTGGACGAACCAACCTCGAGTCTTGATGAAAATGAAGTTAAGAAGCTATTTGATATCATGAGACAGCTCAGATCAGAAGGTATGGCTATAGTCTTCATAACACATTTCCTTGACCAGGTTTATGAGATCTCCGATAGGATCACTGTTCTGCGCAATGGTGAGTTGATCGGCGAATATGAAGTTAAAAACTTCCCCAAAATAGAGCTGGTCACAAAAATGATCGGTAAGGAGCTTTCCAATTTGTCCGCGATCAGCAGGGTTCAGAAAAAAGAAGAAGAAAAACAGGTCGTGGTTGAAGCGGAAAATGTTAGCATCACCGGCTCGATTTCAGATGTAAATATTACACTTAGAACCGGAGAGGTCCTTGGCTTCGCAGGCTTGCTTGGCTCTGGCAGAACTGAGAGCGCTGAGCTTCTGTTTGGAGTACATAAGGCCAGTGAAGGACATATTAAGGTAAAAAACCAGAAGGTCAATCTGAGATCGCCTTCAGATGCGATCAAGCACAAAATCGCTTTCTGTCCTGAGGACAGAAAAAGAGATGGTATTATCGCAGATCTGACGATTAGAGAAAACATCATTCTGGCGATTCAGGCAAGACAAGGCCTTCTTAAGAAGATCCCCTTAAAAAAACAGCAGGAAATCGCAGACAAGTACATTAAGCTGCTCGGGATAGCTACACCGGATGCCGAGAAAAAAATTGGTGAACTGTCAGGCGGAAATCAACAGAAGGTTATTCTGGCCAGATGGCTGGCGACAGAGCCGGAGGTTCTGATTCTGGACGAACCTACCAGAGGTATCGATGTCGGCGCGAAATCAGAGATTCAGAAGCTGACACTTAAGCTTTGTGAAAATGGTCTATCGCTCGTGTTTATATCTTCGGAGATCGACGAGGTCATGCGTGTTTCCAATAAAATTATTGTAATGCGTGACAGGAAAAAAGTCGGAGAGATCGACAGTAAGGATTTCAGTCAGGAAATGATCCTTAGTACGATCGCAGGAGGTGAAGCACAATGAATAGGGATAAACTATTTAGATCGAAGGTGTTCTGGGCTCTTGTTGCCTGGGGACTTATCCTCCTGGGCAGCTTCCTGCTCAATCCAGACTTCTTCTCGATCCATTTTCAGACTGAGACAGGCGCCCTTTATGGCAGCCTGATCGACATTATAAACAGAGCGACTGAGATAATTATCATAGCGTTTGGCATGACCCTTGTCATCGCGACAGGCGGTACGGATCTTTCTGTTGGTGCGGTCGTAGCTCTGTCGGGTGCGGTATCAGTCGCGCTGATCAGAGGAGATACGATCGTCGCGGACAATGCCTCAGCTGCTCCTTTTATCGTTGTTATTATTGTGCCGCTTATCGTTGCAGCCATTTGTGGACTTTGGAATGGTCTGCTTGTTTCCAGGATGGGAATTCAACCGATCATCGCGACCCTTATTCTAATGGTTGCCGGACGTGGAATCGCGCAGTTGATTACAGGTGCCAGACTCTTGACTACCGGCTATCCGCCTTTTCTAGCGATCGGACGCAGTTATTTACTGGGTCTGCCGCTGCCGGTTTTTCTCTGGATCGGTGTATTTGCCATAATCTGGCTTGTGACTAAGCGAACGGCTCTGGGCATGTTTATCGAGTCTGTTGGTATTAATCCCAGTGCCAGCCGTTATTCAGGACTTAACTCCAAAAATGTCATCCTTCTAGCTTATGTTGTTTCTGGTATATGTGCAGGAATAGCCGGTCTGATCTACGCCTCGCGTATAGGTGTTGCTGATGCCAACAATGCAGGACTCTATTATGAGCTTGACGCTATCCTTGCCGTTGTTATCGGCGGAACGAGCATGTCAGGCGGTAAGTTC
Organism: uncultured Oscillospiraceae bacterium; assembly: GCA_964607635.1. Lineage (GTDB taxonomy): Bacteria > Bacillota > Clostridia > Saccharofermentanales > UBA5734 > JAAYFZ01. The sequence continues at coordinate 12,673 of CAZSLR010000028.1, read as the reverse complement.
AGTCTGGCCGGATCGCTTGTTGGTGCTTTGATAATAAGAACGATCATCACAACGGTTTACTACTTCGGTATCGCGGCTGAAGCAACCATGGTCTTCCGTGCGTCGATAGTTGTTGTTGTTATTATCCTGCAGTCTGAGCCTGTTAGAGCGAGGATGTCACGCAGAAAACAAGGGAAAGCAATCGCGGACAAAGGAGGTGCGGCAGCATGACCAACAATACCTCATCTCTTAAGAAAAAGAGCAAGCTGAGCAGCCTTCTCAATCCTAAGTATATGACTGTATATGCGACCGTAAGCTTATTCATCTTCGCTTTCATCGCCGGCTCAGTTATATATGGTGACAAAGGCTTCTCAACGCTTCGAACCTTCTTCAATATTTTTATTGACAATGCTCACCTTGGTATTTCCGCGGTTGGCATGACTGTTGTCCTGATTTCAGGTGGTATTGATTTGTCCGTAGGTGCTGTAGCAGCTCTTACTACTATGATTATTTCCTTCGGTTCAGAGAACCTGGGGATCCATCCGTATATCTGCATAGCAATCGGTATTTTTGTTGGCTGCCTATTCGGCTTCCTGATGGGGTCGATGATTTATTACTTCAAGGTTCCGCCATTTATTTCTACCTTGGCTGGTATGTTTATGGCCAGAGGTTTATGTGCGATCATCAGCCGTTCATCCATACCGATCAGACATGAAGCCTTCGAATTGATTGCTAAGTGGAAAATTAAGTTCAGTAAGCCACCGGCTGCAATCAATCTGGCAGTGCTTATATTTTTCGCAATGATCATAGTTGGTGTATTTATTATGCATTCAACTAAGTTCGGCAGAAACGTATATGCTATCGGCGGCAATGAAACATCAGCCAAGCTGATGGGCCTGCCTGTTGGCAAGACAATTATCCTGGTTTACACCTTTAACGGTTTCTGTTCCGCTCTTGCCGGTTTGGCCTTCGCTTTCTATACGAGATCGGGCTGGTCGCTCAATCTGCAGGGTATGGAGCTTGATGTTATCGCGGCTGCTGTAATCGGCGGTACGCTGCTGACCGGCGGTGTCGGCTATGTTTTCGGAACACTGTTCGGCGTTATGCTTCAGTCGCTTATTCCAACGTTTATTACCTTCAACGGCAAGCTTGATTCCTGGTGGGGCAAAATCTTCATCGGTGTTCTGCTGCTTGCGTTTATCGGTCTTCAGAGACTGGTTGTCTGGTCTGCCGGACGCAAAAAACCAGCCAATGATTAGATGCTAACTATGTTATGAAGTGCTGAAACATTCATAAATCGCAAAAAAGAAGCTGCTGTCATGGTCATTTCAGACTAGACATCATGGTTGGCAGCAGCTTCTCCCCTCCTATCTCCGTGACCGTACAGGTTACATCTTTCTTGCAAAAGGGACGAACAGACTCCAGGCTGTTCGTCCCTCATTTTTGTGTTCAAGGAGAAATCAATTATTAGACTCGAGCTTGCTAGCGAGCTTAACCAGGTAGAAGTGAAGAACCCGATAGATAGCGGTCGCAGGCTCTGGCAGCACGTCTGCCCTCGTTGATTGCCCAGACAACAAGGCTCTGCCCCCGGCGCATGTCTCCGGCGCAGAAAACGCCTTCTGTGCTTGTTGAGTAATTCTCGTCATCGGCAGCTACGTTACTGCGGGCATCGCGGCTGAGCTCTAGATTTTGAGGCAGCCTGTCCTCGGGTCCGAGGAATCCCATTGCCAGCAATACAAGCTGGGCTGGTAATACGCGTTCGCTTCCGGCCTTCTCAACTGGCATCATCCGACCTTCGCTGTCGCGTTGCCAGCTGACCTCGACGGTGTAGACGGCCTTGACCTGGCCGTTCAGATCTCCTTCGAAGCCTTTGACCGTTGTCTGCCATACGCGTGGGTCAGTGCTATAGAGTGCTATAGCCTCCTGCTGTCCATAGTCAGTTTTCAGCACTGCCGGCCATTGCGGCCAGGGATTGTCAGTGCGGCGATCTGCAGGTGGCTGCGGCATTATCTCAATTTGTGTTATACTCGCGCATTTTTGTCTGATGCTAGAGCCAACACAGTCTGTACCGGTATCGCCACCGCCAATTACTATTACATCTTTACCTGCTGCAGAGATTAACGGCGAAGTCTGATCAAGCAGCGCCTTGGTGCTTGATTTGAGAAAATCCATCGCGAAATGAACACCGTTCAGCTGTCTGCCGGGCACATTCAGATCTCTTGGCTTGGCTGCGCCGGCACAGAGGACGACTGCGTCGAATTCTTCTCTTAGCCTGGATGCAGGCAGATCGCGGCTGATCTCTGTTGACGTTATGAACTTAACTCCCTCTGCCGACATCAAATCGGTCCTGCGCTTGACGATATCTTTTGCCAGTTTCATATTTGGGATGCCATACATCAGCAAACCGCCGATTCTGTCCTCGCGCTCATATACTGTAACCTGATGTCCTGCGCGGTTAAGCTGATCGGCGCAGGCCAGACCGGAGGGCCCGGAGCCGACAATTGCGACTGCTTTGTCGCTCCTGTGTCTGGGAGGGTTCGGCTTGATCCAGCCTTGCTCCCAGGCGTGGTCAACGATCGTGCATTCATTAAGCTTGATCGTTACCTGAGGCTGATTGATGCCGACTGTGCATGAACCCTCGCAGGGTGCAGGGCAGACGCGGCCGGTAAACTCAGGGAAGTTGTTGGTCTTATGAAGCCTGTCAATGGCCTGCTTCCAGAGTCCTCTGTAGAGCAGATCGTTCCACTCAGGAATCAGATTATGGATCGGGCAGCCTGAGGCCGCGCCTTTTATCAGGATGCCGCTGTGGCAGAAGGGTATGCCGCAGTCCATGCATCTGGCGGCCTGGCGCCTGTGAGACTCTTCGTCCCAAAGCATATGGAATTCCTGCCAGTCACCGATACGTTCAAGTGGTGGTCTGTCTGCTGGCAGCGCACGCTCGTATTTTAAGAAACCATCGTGTTGAGCCATTATGCTTTCCTCCTCTCAAAAGCAGCCAAGAGCGCCTGCTCGCCCTGCAAGCCTTCCTGCTCTGCTTGTCCGATCAGCTGCAGCATCTTCTCATAATCCAGCGGAACAATGCGGCGGAAGCTGATAAGGCTTGCTTCGAAGTTGTTTAGTATGCTCTCCGCAACTGAGCTGCCTGTGTACTCGAAGTGTCGGCTGATCAATCTGTGCAGCAGGCTGCTGTCAGAGTCACTAAGTGTGGAGTCTATTCTGATCATTTCCTGATTGCAGCAGCTTTGAAGACTGCTGTCAGGATCGTAGACATAGGCTATGCCGCCTGACATACCAGCCGCGAAGTTGCATCCTGTTGGTCCGAGCACAACCACTGTACCGCCGGTCATATATTCGCAGCCATGGTCGCCTGTGCCTTCGACGACCGCGGTGGCACCGCTGTTTCTGACACAGAAGCGTTCGCCTGCGATGCCTCGGAAATAGGCTTCGCCGGAGGTCGCGCCATAGAGTGCTACGTTGCCAACAATAATATTATCCTCGGCCTTGAGTATGGCTGAAGGATCGGGTCGAACAATGATCTTGCCGCCGGAGAGGCCTTTTGCGATATAATCATTGGCGTCGCCTAACAGCTTCAATGTCAGACCGGATGGGATGAAGGCTCCGAAGCTCTGGCCGGCCGAGCCTCTGAAGGTTATTTCAATGGTGTCCTCAGGCAGACCTTGTGCGCCGTATTGCCGTGTAATTTCGCTGCCAAGCTGGGTTCCCGCGACTCTGTCTGTATTCCTTATCGGCAGAATAGCTCTTACAGTGTTGCCGTTATCAAGCGCTGGCTTACAAAGCGGCAGCAGTAGTCTGCGATCCAGTGAGCTCTCAAGACCATGATCTTGTTTATGAATACAGTACATGGTTTTGCTTTTATGCTCCTTAGGCTGATAGAGCAGACAGCTCAGATCAACTCCGCGTCCCTTCCAGAAATGTTCGGCGCGCTCGGTTTGTAGACAATCGGTACGTCCTACCATCTCATCGATGCTTCTGAAGCCCAGCTCGGCCATCAGCTCGCGCATCTCCGTGGCGATAAAGCGCATGAAGTTGACAACATAATCAGGCTTGCCGCCGAAGCGGCTGCGCAGCTCAGGATTTTGTGTCGCGACGCCAACAGGGCAGGTGTCCAGATTGCAGACTCGCATCATAACGCAACCAAGAGCGACCAGCGGGCCGGTCGCGAAGCCGAATTCCTCAGCGCCCAATAGTGCTGCGATTACAACATCTCGGCCCGTTAGCAGCTTGCCGTCTGTTTCGACAGTTATGCGGCTGCGCAAATCATTAAGCAGCAGTGTCTGATGTGTTTCAGCCAGGCCAAGCTCCCAAGGGAGGCCGGCATGTCTGATGCTAGTGCGCGGTGAAGCGCCTGTGCCTCCGTCATGTCCGCTGATCAGCACCACATCCGCACGACCCTTGGCCACGCCGGCTGCGATCGTGCCGACACCGGCCTCAGACACCAGCTTGACACTGATTCTTGCTCCGCTGTTGGCGTTTTTAAGATCATGGATCAGCTCTGCCAGATCCTCGATAGAATAAATATCGTGATGTGGCGGAGGTGAAATCAAGCCTACTCCGGCAGTAGCGTGTCTTGTCCTGGCGATCCAGGGATAAACCTTCTCACCGGGGAGCTGTCCGCCCTCGCCGGGCTTGGCGCCCTGAGCCATCTTGATCTGAAGCTCCTGAGCGTTGACCAGATATTCACTGGTAACACCGAACCTGCCCGATGCGACCTGCTTGATAGCGCTGTTTTTGGAATCACCGTTTTCCATTACCTGGAAACGCTCCGGATCCTCGCCGCCCTCGCCGGTATTACTGCGGCCGCCCAGACGATTCATCGCTATAGCCAGTGCCTCGTGAGCCTCCTGGCTGATCGAGCCATATGACATAGCACCGGTCTTGAATCTGCGCACGATACTATCGACCGGCTCAACCTCATCGATCGGTACAGATGGCAGCTTGCTGTCAAACTCCAGTAAACCTCTCAGAGTACAGCGTCGCTGAGTTTCCTGGTTCAGCAACGCGCTGTACTCCTTGTATTCACTATAACTGCCAGTACGTACTGACTGCTGCAGCTTGTGGACCGACAGTGGGTTGAACAAATGATATTCACCATCGCTGCGCCACTGGTATTGGCCGCCCGCCGGCAGGCCGGGATCAACATTATTCTGGTCAAAGCAGGCGCGATGCCTTGCGGCCGCGTCTGCAGCGATATCTCCGAGTGTGATGCCCTCTATGCGTGAAGGTGTCATCGTGAAATAGCGATCGATCACGCGGCTGCTGATGCCAAGGGCTTCGAAGATCTGTGCACCCTGGTAGCTCTGGATCGTAGAAATACCCATCTTGGAAATAACCTTGACGATGCCTTTTACCAGTGCCTTTTTATAAAGCTTATGTGCCTCGTACTTAGATTTGTCTGTCAACAGCTCCTGGTCGATCAGCTCATCGATCACTTCATAAGCCAGCCAGGGATTAACAGCAGAAGCGCCGTAACCTAGCAGCAGAGCCATATGATGGACCTCGCGGGGTTCTCCTGATTCGACGATCAGGCTGACGCGGGTCCTGGTCTTGCTGCGAATGAGGTGATGGTGGAGTCCGGCCAGTGCCAGCAGTGCCGGGATCGGCGCCTGCGATAGACTTACGCTTCTATCAGAAATCACCAGGATCGATGCGCCCCGCAGGATTGCCTGATCAGCTGCTGCGAACATATCGTCCAGTGCCTTCTCAAGTGCCTTGCCGCCGCCGTTTACCGGGAAGAGTGCCGGCAGAACAGCTGTTTTGAAGTTCTCATCATTAAGCCTCTTGATTGCGGTCAGCTCATCATTGTCCAGAATCGGATTATCCAGTTTAATTTGTCTGCAATCATCTGCCTGTGGATCGACAAGGTTGCCGCCGCGTCCCAGATGAATCTCGGTCGAGGTGACAATTTCTTCGCGGATGGCATCGATCGGGGGGTTTGTGACCTGAGCGAACAGCTGCTTGAAGTAGTTATACAGCAGCTGGTTTTGTGAAGACAGAACTGCCAACGGCGTGTCCTGACCCATTGAGCCAAGTGCTTCTATTCCATCTGCAGCCATCGGCAGCAGAACCTCGCGCATATCCTCATAGGTATAACCGAAAAGCTTCTCATGTTGCTCGAGTGAAAGCTCATTGCTGGAAACTGATAAGCCAGGTGCTTCAGAGCTTAGGACTGACTGGCCGTAAGCCAGGCTTTTGCCGGTGTCTGCCGGATCTGTATCAGATGAGCTCTTGTCAAGATCGGATAATCTGAGCATGTATTTGCTGAGCCATTCCTGATATGGCTTCTCAGATGCTACCTGCGCCTTCAGCTCGTCGTCTGCGATAATTCTGCCGGCCTCGGTGTCGATCAACAGCATGCGGCCCGGTCTCAGGCGGTCCTTGCGTATGATCTTGTGTGCCGGTATATCGAGAACACCCGCCTCTGAAGCGAGGATTATCATGTTATCATCGGTCAGGTAATAGCGTGAAGGTCTCAAGCCGTTGCGATCCAGAAGCGCGGCTACGCGGACTCCATCGGTCATGGCCATTGCGGCAGGCCCGTCCCAGGGCTCCATCAGCATGCTGTTGTATTCATAGAAGGCGCGGAGATCTTCTGGCATTCGCTCATGCTTGTTCCATGGTTCCGGAACCATCATCATGGCGGCGTGCGCCAGACTGCGGCCTGATAGTGTCATGAACTCGAGGCAGTTGTCAAACATCGCCGAGTCGCTGCCCTGAGGGTGGATGACAGGGAAGATCCTCTCCAGATCCTGTCCGAAAAGCCCGGTTTTGATCGCTGCCTGTCTGGCGTTCATCCAGTTGACATTTCCGCGCAGGGTATTGATCTCGCCATTGTGGATCAGGTATCTGTATGGGTGGGCCCGCTCCCAGCTGGGGAAGGTATTTGTGCTGTAGCGCGAGTGTACCAGAGCAAGTGCCGAGTCGAAATCCAGACATGTCAAATCAACATAGAAAGCGTCAACCTGCTCAGCGGTCAGCATGCCCTTGTAAACAATCGTTCTGCTTGATAGGCTGGCAAAATAGAAATAATCTGAGCTTGTTTCAGGCAGCCCCTCGATCAGCTTCTCGCAGCGTTTGCGAATGATGTATAATGTGCGCTCGAACTGATCTCTGTCTGAAGCATTAGCCGAAGCAGCGCCTATAAACAGCTGCCTGATATAAGGCATACTGTCGCGTGCCGCCTGACCCAGACTGCCGGCGTTGACCGGTGGAGTGCGCCAGCCTAGTGTCAGCTGACCTTCCTCCTGGACTATGGCCTCGATCTTCTTCTCGACATAGGCTCTCATCGCGTCCTGTCTTGGCAGAAATACCATGCCGACACCATATTCGCCCGGCGAAGGCAATTTAATGCCATTCTCTGAGCAAACACGCTGGAAAAAGCCGTGCGGCAGCTGAAGGAGGATTCCAGCGCCGTCTCCGGTATTGTCTTCACTGCCGGCTCCACCTCTGTGAGCAAGGCTGGAGAGGATTTTCAGTCCCGATGTGACAATTTCGTGCGATCGCACGCCAAGTATATTGACGACAAACCCTATTCCACAGGCGTCATGCTCCAAATGTGGATCATAGAGTCCTTGCTTCACAGGTAAGCCATGTTTGAGATTTTGCATTGTGCATCCCCCTTATATGAAATAATAAACGACTGAACTTGCATATGCTGAAGATCAGTCGTTCCTGTCACACCATTGTGATAATGAAATAAAAAAGCGCACATCAGAAGGGCCGCGTCGTTCGCCCTTGAAGTACGCCAGAGTAATTGTGCTGTTTATCAATGGTTATCAGGATTTCGTGATCAGGAGCAGTTGCCATAAGCTCTCGAAGCAGATCCTTACTGTTCTGACAAGGATTATAGCACCGGTTAATTATGAATGCAACCATAAAATGCAATTTAGAAAACAAGAACTTGCAAAATGGATGTATTAAACGCAAAGCGTAACTTATGTCGTATAAAATAGACAATTAGGAGAAATTAAACTTGATATTTTGTTCAATAGAGCCTTGCGAAAAGGTATGGATATAACTACAATATGTAGTGTGCGCTGCACAAGTTAAACACAATATATTGGTAAATAGTCTGTAATAGCCTATTTTCAGGACAATCAACTTATTGGAGGGTATATATGTCACAGCTTCACACTTTGATCAAGCGTCATTTTACAGGCGCACTTGAGCAAAATCCGAATTTGTCAGTTTACGATTTGTTTAACTGGAGTAAGAGGGACGTATTGCTTAAGGACCATAAGAGCGGTCGTGTACTTACAGATATGAAGGATCTAGAGTTCCCCGAGCATTATTCGCAGACCGCCTGCGATATCATTGCTTCTAAATATTTCCGTAAGGCTGGAGTGGGGTCGCCTGAGGGCTGCGAAACCAGCATGCGTCAGGTTGCTCACCGCATGGTGAATTTCTGGGTTGAAGCATTGGTGGAAGAAGGAATACTGCAAAATGACGCACAGAAGAGCATTGTTTATGATGAGCTCGTCTATAGCTTCCTCAACCAGATGTTCGCTCCCAACTCACCACAGTGGTTTAATACCGGTCTCAAGCTAAGCTACGGTATCAAGGGCGGCTGCAGTAATCTTTATTATTATGATGAGCAGCAGGGCCGCGTTGTGATGTCAGAGGATGACTACACTAGAACGCAGGCCTCAGCCTGCTTCATTCTATCGATCGAGGATAAGCTCCTTGGAGCACACTCGATCTCTGAGGAATATGTCACAGAAACCAAGCTCTTCAAGGGTGGCTCAGGTACTGGTACTAATTTCTCAAGCATTCGCGCTGAGGGTGAGAAGCTCTCAGGCGGCGGCGCCTCATCCGGTCTGATGAGTTTCCTCAAGGGTCTCGACCGCAATGCCGGCGCGATCAAATCAGGCGGCACGACCAGAAGAGCCGCGAAAATGGTTTGTCTGGATATAGATCATCCTGAAATAGAAAACTTCATCCTGTGGAAAGCCACAGAGGAGGATAAGGTAAGGGCACTGGCCAAGATGGGTTATGATGCTGATATGGATGGCGAAGCCTATCAGACAGTCTCCGGCCAGAACAGCAACAACTCTGTCAGACTGACAGATGAGTTTATGAAGAAGGTCACAAATCTTGAAGATGAGCCAGGCAGTGCTCAGCTGCTCAAGGGAAGAATAGATGAATCGATCAATCGCGAGATCCCTGTTGCGGACTTATGGCAGAAGTTCAATGAAGCTGCCTGGCGCTGCGCTGACCCTGCTCCTCAGTTTACTGATACCTTCAACTCCTGGCATACCTGCCCGGCCGGTGAGGATGGACAGCTTGGCGCACGCCATAACCGACTTAATTCCACCAATCCCTGCGGCGAATACGCTTTTCTTGATGATACCAGCTGTAATCTGGCCTCAATCAATGTTCTGCGTTTCCTGGATATAGAATCAGGACGCTTCGATGTAGAATCCTATGTTCATATGATCACATTGTGTCAACTGGTACTGGAAGCGTCTATCCATTGGGGACAGTTCCCGACTGAGGATATCGCCAGAAAAACCTGGATCTTCAGAACGACCGGCTTAGGCATGGCAAATCTGGCATCACTGCTGATGGCCAGTGGATTGCCATATGATTCTGATGAAGCAAGAGCATATGCAGCAGCGCTTACAGGCCTCCTGACAGGGCATAGCTATTATGTGTCATCGCTTATGGCTGAGGCTGTCGGTCCGTTCCATGCCTATGAGCTTAATCGTGAGCATATGCTGAGGGTATTGCGCAATCACGCTCGTGTTGCCGGTGCCAGAGAGGATGAGCTGGAGGGTCTGTCCTACGAGCCGCTCCGTGTGAAGCATGAGCTTCTTGATAGTCTGGGTCAATCAGAATTATCCGAAGCACTCAAGACATCATGGCAGCAGGCGCTTGCCAGCGGCGAGCAATATGGCTACCGCAACGCACAGGTCAGTGTTATGGCACCTACAGGGACTATCTCCTTCGCTATGGACTGCGCCGCGACCAGCATTGAGCCATTCTTCTCACATGTTGTTTATAAGAAGCTCTCGGGAGGCGGTTTCATGATGCTGGCCAACCCAGTTGTCAGCATTGGACTTAAGCACCTGGGGTACACAGAAGAACAGATCAAGGACATAACAGACCATATCATGCGAGAAGAGAACGGTCAGGTTATTGATGGACAGATTGAGGATGCACCTTGGCTTAAGCCTGAGCACCTGGCTGTTTTCGATACCGCCAACCAGTGTGGTAATGGTAAGCGATATATTCATTTCCAGGGACATGTCCTGATGGTAGCTGCTCTGACGCCGCTGCTTTCAGGCGCTATATCCAAGACCGTAAATCTGCCGAACGAGGCTACGGTTGAGGATTTCAAAACCGTTCATATCAATGCCTGGAGGCTTGGTGTTAAGGGTATCACGCTTTATCGTGACGGCTCAAAATTTACCCAGCCGCTTAACCGCTATCTCAGTCAGGATCATGGCGCATTGCCGCTTGAGGATCTGCAATACAGCGATTTGCTGTCAAGAGCTAAGGCTATGAAGAAGCAGATAGAGGAGCAAAACAAACAGAAGAATCTGCCGCTTTCATCTCGTCGTGAGAAACCAGTCGGTATCAGAACCGGCAGAACTCATCCGGCACAGATCGAGGACGTAAAGATATACACAACTGTTAATCGCGGCGGCAATGGTGAGATATCTGAGATCTATATAACCACTGATCGTGAAGGCACCCTGATCATGGGTCTCCTCAATTCGTTGTCCAAGACGATCTCGGTCATGCTGCAGTATAAGATACCACCACAGAATATTTCCAAAATGCTGCGTGGTCAGAAATATGAGCCGTATGGATTTGTAACCAGACATCCATATATCAAGTACTGTACCTCTATATCTGATCTGATCAGCAAGGTCATCGATATTGAGATCGGCGACTATTCCCGTTGCCAGGTGAAGCCTGAGCAGCCGGAACTGAATCCGGCAGATGAGCTAGACATGATGACAACCGCGCCAACAAGGCCGGCCGAGTCTGCGGATAACGCCATCATCGATCTGGAGTATAGGGCAGAAGCCGCAGAGGATGACGAGGATGAGGATGAAGCACCGGCGCTGGCTTTTCCCGCGTTGAGAGAGCGTGAATATGCCACAGGCGCTCAGCAGGAGCCGGGCATAGATGGCCTGCCGCATTATCCTGAGGGCGCGAAAACTAAGGCACAGAAGGCTCAGGCGCCGATGGACAGCCAGATAGGCCTCGAGGATTTTATTCATGAGAATGCCAGAGACGCTGCGCAAAATGGCGAGAAGCTCTATGATGGCTCAACCTGTCCCAATTGCTCAAGTACACGTATGGTCAAGAACGGAACCTGCAAGGTCTGTCTTGACTGCGGTACGACAACAGGCTGTTCCTGACCGTGGCCAGCTTATCTTCGGCCATGCTCCGTGGCCTGGTTAAAAATAAAATGGAGCGTGTTAATAAAGAAATCAATGAAGCCAAGACAGCGGAAGAAAAAGTTAAGGCTTACCGGCAGGGCATGTCAGTCCCTGCCGGTGCCGTTGTTTTTGGCAAATATGACATCGTAGAGAGTGAGCTCGGCGGCTGCCCGGTTACCTGGTTGAGTCGTGATTTCTTCCCGGAGGATCGTGCCATTCTCTATCTGCATGGCGGTGGTTATATAGGTGGTTCAGTTCTCTATTCGAGAAACGGGGCGGCTTCTCTTGCTGTCGAGCTAGGCTGCAAGCTGGCTGCCATAGATTACAGATTGGCACCTGAGCATCCCTGGCCGGCAGCACTGGACGACGCTCTTGCCGCTTATGAGCAAATGCTTAGTGGTGGTATCCCGGCCGAGGGTATTGTAGTTATCGGTGAATCAGCCGGTGGTGGTCTGGCTCTGGCAACTGTGCTGGCAGCCAAGGATAAAGGCATTAAGCTTCCTTCGGCTGTTATCGCTTTATCTCCCTGGTGTGATCTGACCATGTCCAATATTACGATGCAGGCCAACCGCGGCAGAGACATTATGCTGACGAATGAGTTGCTGGCGCTGGCATCATCGCTTTATGCAGGAGACAACGATAGGACAGATCCTTATATATCGCCATTGTTCGGCGATTTCACAGGGTTCCCACCGCTGTTGATCCAGGTTGCTTCTGAGGAACTGCTTCTAGGCGAGATCATTGATCTTGCCGGCAGGGCGTCCCGTCAGTCGGCAAACGAAGTGCAGCTTGAAATCTATGAAAATGTCTGGCATGTCTGGCAGACAATGGATGAAATTGTGCCTGAGGCCCGACAGGCTGTCGAGAAGATGGGCGCTTTTGTGAAACGCTCAAAGTCTAAGCAGGACTAGCCTTATATGATATAATTTAGATGATATAAGCATGGCCTGCGCAAGCTCAGAAGATGAGGTGTTTTATATGCAGGAGACAGATGATAAACAGGGTCTAATACATATTTACTGTGGTGACGGCAAGGGCAAAACTACTGCTGCTATCGGCTTGATAGTCAGAGCAGCAGGGCATGGGCGCCGGGTAATGCTGGTACAATTTCTCAAGAGTGGACTCTCCGGAGAAATCGCACCGCTGAAGCAGCTTGAGGGTGTCAGAGTCATCGCCGGACAAATTACAGCCAAGTTTTCCAATCAGATGAATGAACAGGAGCGGACTGAAACACTGAAGCTGCATCAGCAGCATTTACAACAGGCTGTAGCAGCTGCAGTTGC
>CAZSLR010000027.1:0-15134 GCA_964607635.1 uncultured Oscillospiraceae bacterium | reverse complement strand
ATATAAACTAGTACAAGAGTTACTATTGCTGAAACACTTGCCAGAAAATAAATGCCCCAGTGTTGATCCGCAAGGAAGCTCCAGGCCGCGCCTGTATTTCGACGATTTATCAAGTAAAAAAAGGATGGTATCACAGTTATAGAATCGCCATAGCTGATTCTTGCCTCAACAAAATACTTTATTAATTGATCGGCACCTGCCAATAGCAGGATAATTATTGCCCAGACCATATCCACAACTCCTCAATTCCTACGTAAGGATCATACTTATTCGGATTACTCTGTCCCTTCACCCTATCTCCATAAGCCAGCGCGGCATAAGGAAGATAAATATGAATGTATGGAGAATCAGCAGCTGTATCAATTATCAGCTTACTGAAGCTATTCTGTTTATCCGTGAAGTCTATTCTATCAGTTTCATTCGCCTTGTACCAGATTTCACGGAAGTTATATAAATTAACTCGCTTTTGTGCGTAATCATTGATACCTCTCATAGTAATATTTTCCATACCGGCAACAGATCCATTCGGGCCATAGAGCCAAGATGGATCTTCTGCTGCGGGTAAATCAGTTTGACATAGCGCAAGATCGTAATTTTTGTTTTGTAAGGCAGAAGTATAATCCTCCTGCTTAAGCAGATCAAGCTCTACATTGTAAAAGCCTTGAAGAATACTCGCGATTTTCCCAGCTGCGCTTATCAAATGGTCATGATTCGGTGCAATAAATCTGATTGGAGTTCTCAAATCATCAATTTGTGTTTCTTCACTTGTGTCGACATTTAAATCAAGCTCATTCATGTCACTTGATGTCTCGATAGGCTGAGCCTCGGGATTTGTTTGAATTTCGGTTACCTGTGGCTCCAAAGGTAGTGGCTTACCTATAACCTTACTTAATTCCGCAAGCTCATGATTAATCAAAAATGACGATGCAGGTAATGGATAATCAGCCAATTCACCTGGCCAGGAATTATAATATGCTCTAAGATTACTGCTCTGCAGAATCCTTTTTATTGCTAGGAGTTCATCTGAATTACTTGTGATGCCAGTATCTGTGTTTGCTGTGAGAAAAACAGATGAAGCGCCTGTGAATCTGATAAGTTCCAAATTATTGCGAGTGTGATAGAGCGGATAACTGTCCGGAGTCAGCAGAACCACGTCCAATTCATCCTCTTCCAAGGCTCGCATCGCATCTGCTTCATCGAAATATTGCTTTAAGACTATTCTCTCTGGTCCTTCATTCTCATCCTGTACTGGCACAAGTGTTGTCTCACCATTTTCATCATGTTTGCTTATCATGTAACGGCCTGTACCTGGGATGATCTGCCAGGGATCCTCTGATAGCCAGGCAGAGGATGGAATAATTTCAAAATCTAGTAAAGCTGAAAACTCAATAGCCGGCTCACGAAATACACACTTGAAACTTTTTTCGTCGATTATTCTGATCTCCTGAAGAAGACTAAATACTTCAGTTGTGTTAAGTGTTTTGGGATAATCGTATATTATATCTGATTCGTTTTGATCATCATCAGTTTTGTCATTATCATTCTCGTCTTCGTTGTTTGGTGGATCACCCAATTGCTCTGATTGATTAGTTTCAGTTTGATCAGTGTTGTTTGCCTGATTATTTTCGTCTGCCTGGTCATCCTGTAGAAACCTATCAGGTGAGAAAGCAGGACCACCATTTTGTGACCACAAATATGACAATGCAAGCGCTGCGTCCGCTGCCTCCAGCTTAGTGCCATCATGATAATACTGGTCGTCTTTTACCATTATGATAAGGTTAAGTCCATCCTCAGTCCAAATTATTCTCTCGGCAAGATCATAATTCAATGAACCATCTTCTTTTTTTGTTAGCAGAGAACCGTAGATCAACTTAAAAGCAGCTTTGCCTGTATATGATTGATCGATAACTGGATTGAAGCTGCTCCTGCTGCTCCAATATAATCTCAAGGGTCCAGATGGTCCACGCTCAAGGCTGTCATAATAATCATCCTGTATAACTGACTGTGCTTCCGATTCCTTTGGCAATTCGTTTTCAGTGGGGTTGGCACATGATATCAAAATAAACGTTGCTGCCATAAGTAACGCTGATAGGACTATAACTCTTATTATATAAATTTTAGACTTCGCATATAATTGCTTCACGCCAGTTCTAATGCTCAATACTTATTCCCCGCTTCCGATCGAATGCGGCCAGCTTATCCTTCTTATGCTTCTTGCCTGTCCACTCGCACGATCTACATCCACAACAACGCCATGTAGCGCGCTTCTGCCTCTGGCAGCTTCATAAGGGGCCGGCAGTCGCTCGACAAACCGCCGCAGAGAAGATTCCCTGTCCATGCCGATTATACCATCTACGGGTCCCGTCATGCCAACATCTGTAATGTAGGCGGTTCCTGCCTCAAGAAGCCTCTCGTCTGCTGTTTGAACATGTGTATGTGTTCCTGCTACAAGAGTGGTTTCACCATCAAGATACCAACCCATTGCGATTTTCTCGGACGTCGCCTCAGCATGAAAATCTACGATCACTATTTTTGTTTGATATTTCTTTTTTAACTGATCTATAAGGGGCTTAATCATTTGGAAAGGATCATTATGTGCATCCATATATACTCTGCCTAGTAGATTAACTACAATTACATTACCTTGATGATGACGAATAACAACATGATCCCTTCCGGGCCAGGATGCTGGACCATTGGCCGGTCTCGCAACGTAAGAGAGATCGTCTATCGTTTTGATCAGATCTCTTTTCGACCAAGTATGATTGCCCATTGTAATAGCGTCAATTCCATAGCTGGCGATTTCCTCTGCCAGTTGAGTACTTAATCCCAAACCGGCAGCAGCGTTTTCGCCATTCGCGATGCAAATATCTATCTCAAAACGTTCTTTTATGACAGCAAGATGATCTTTTAGTATGCGTCGTCCTGAAGCTCCGACTATATCGCCAATAAATAATATTTTCAAGTGAAATCCTCCTGAATATTTTCTCTATTTTAGCATTTTTAATGTGTGCAGGCAAAAAAAGAAGGAGTCATAAGACTCCTCCTTTACATAGTGGTTGTTGTGCTATCCGTTCAGGATCATTTAGCGAATTCTGTAACTCTGGTCTCACGTATTATGTGGACCTTGATCTGTCCAGGATAATCAAGCTCTTCTTCGATCTTCTTACAGATCTCACGGGCCTTAAGGATCATCTCGTCATCGCGGACATTTTCCGGTCTGACCATAACCCTGATTTCTCGACCTGCTTGTATCGCGTAGGTTTTCTCTACACCTTCAAACGAATTGGCGATTTCTTCAAGCTTCTGAATCCGTTTGATATAGGTCTCAAGGTTTTCTCTTCTCGCTCCCGGTCTCGCAGCCGATATGGCATCAGCAGCAGCTACCAGTACTGAGATCATTGAGTTTGGTTCAACGTCACCATGATGTGATTCTATGGCATTGATAACGTCGGGTCCTTCTTTATATTTCCTGGCGATTTCAGCACCAAGCGATATATGTGAACCTTCCATTTCGAAGTCAGCAGCCTTGCCCAAGTCATGAAGCAGGCCGGCGCGTTTCGCCAGCATTACATCCAGTCCTAGTTCCGCCGCCATCATTCCTGTCAGCCAGCAGACTTCGATCGAATGCTGTAAAACATTCTGTCCGTAGCTTGTACGATAACGGAGTTTACCCATCAACTTAATTATTTCAGGATGCAGACCCATAATGCCGGTTTCAAATGCGGCACGGTCGCCTTCTTGTTTGATGGTTGCATCGACTTCTTTTCTTGCCTTCTCTACCATTTCTTCTATTCTTGCTGGATGGATTCTTCCGTCCAACACTAGCTTCTCGATAGTGATCCTGGCAATCTCTCTGCGAATTGGGTCAAAACTGGAAAGGATCACAGCTTCAGGTGTATCATCAATGATCAGATCAACACCGGTTAGTGTTTCGATCGTTCTGATATTTCTTCCTTCACGACCGATGATCCGCCCTTTCATTTCATCGTTAGGCAATGTAACCACAGAAACTGTCGTCTCAGAAACATAATCAGCTGCATATCTCTGGATCGAGCTGACGATAATTTCCTTAGCTTTTCTATCAGCCTCTTCCTTGGCAGTTTCTTCCATTTGTCTGAGCATTACCGCCATATCATGACGGTATTCCAATCTGGCTTCGTCGAGCACCAATGTTTTGGCATCTTCAACTGTCAGTCCGGAAATGCGTTCTAGTTCAATAACCTTTTGTCTCTCAAGTTCCCTGGCATTCTCTTCCAGTGCCAGCACATCGCTGACGCGGCCTTCGAGTGCCTCTTCTTTTTGTTCAAGATTTTCAAGCTTCTTCTCCAGTGTCTCTTCCTTCTGGTCGATACGATTTCTCTCACGCTGAAGTTCAGTTTTTTTCTCACGAACATCTTTTTCAAATTCAAGCCTGGTTTTATGAATCTCCTCCTTGGCTTGCAGGAGGAGCTCTCTTTTTCTGTTTTCACCGGTTTTCTGAGCCTCTGAGGCCATTTCTGCAGCGGCATGTTCTGCCTTTTCCTGTTCAGCTATCAGTTCTTTACTTTTACGGCTGAAACCAGCACGATAATATATTACCGTCCCAACTATTGCAAAAATTAACCCAATGACCAGACCGATAATTAGTTCTAGCCAGTGAATGGCAATCACCCCCATATTTATTTATCAAGTTGCAACAGATTCAACAATTAGCTTTCGTCTGTATCCTTTACATTCTATAGAAACTATATGGATATTGTCAACAAAAGAAAGCGGTCTGGCTGAAATGCCAGACCGCTCATTGAACTATTATTTGTTTTCCCGGTTATTTTGTATCTAAAGATGCAATTACCCAGGAAGGTTTTTGATTATTCTTCGGCAAGAACACTATCGGGATAGATTTCTCTTGCATGATAATGTGTATGCAGAAGTTCATGTGACATGTGTCCATTAGCTTCACCAAGGAAGTTCTTGTACAGCTCGATAATATCAGGATTCTGATGTGATTTGCGGATATCTCTGCTCACATCTTCCTCATAAAGAGCCTGTGCTCTCAAAGCACGAACATCGATGTCCATAAGATCCTGAGCTTTTACTTGAGGCTGACCTCCGCCACAAACGCATCCGCCGTCACAACCCATGATTTCAATGAAGTGATAATCAGGAGCGGTACCTGCACGTATAGCGTCAAGCAGCTTGCGTGCCGCTGCCGTACTATGCGCGACCGCGATTCTCAGATTATGTCCGCCGATATTAAGTTCAGCTTCTTTGATGCCTGCGTCGACACCGCGTACGACCTTATACTCAAACTCTGGAAGATCCTTGTCCTCAAGAATATCCGCAACTGTTCTAAGCGCAGCCTCCATAACACCACCGGTAGCACCGAAGATAACGCCAGCGCCGGAATATTCACCGATCAGATCATTATCAGGTCCTTCATCAGGCAGCTTCAGGAAATCAATGCCAGCGGTCTTGATCATACGGGCAAGCTCACGGGTTGTTACAACTGCATCAACATCACGTTGGCCAGTAGTAGGATTGAACATTTCTTCACGTGATGCCTCTGTCTTCTTGGAAGTACAAGGCATGACGGAAACAACGAATATATCCTCAGGTGCAATGCCCTTTTTCTGAGCATAATATGACTTGATGATAGCACCTTCCATCTGGTGAGGTGATTTGCAGGTTGAGAGATTATCAAGGAAATCAGGATAATAGAACTCAGCAAATCTTACCCATCCAGGTGAACAGGATGTGATCATAGGAAGCTTGCCGCCGTTGTTAATACGATTAAGCAGCTCATTTCCTTCTTCAATGATCGTTAGATCTGCGCCGAAGTTAGTATCATAGATTTTGTCAAATCCAAGACGGTGCAGAGCAGCAAACATCTTACCTGTTACACGAGTGCCCATTGGCAGTCCAAACTCTTCACCAAGAGCAGCACGAACAGCAGGTGCGACCTGTGCTACTACATGCTTTTTCGGATCATTGATAGCATCGAATACATTCTGATCCTCTTCCTTCTCATGAAGTGCTCCAACAGGGCAGGCAATTATACACTGTCCGCAGTATACGCAAGGTGCATCAGCCATGCTGATATCATAAGCTGGTCCGATCTTAGTCTCGAAACCACGATTCAGGAAAGAAAGAACACCAATAGACTGCTTCTCACAGGCGGCTACACAACGACCACAGAGAATACATTTGCTGGCATCACGGAAAAGCGACTGTGATTTGTCATCGATTTTCGGCTCGCTCTTCTTGCCTTCAAATGTAACCTGACGGATATTATAACGTTCAGCCATATCCTGCAGCTCACAGTTCTTGTTGCGAATACATGACAGACACTCTCTGTTATGATCCGAAAGAATCATTTCAAGAGTTGATCTTCTTGTAGCACGCACTCGATTGCTGTTCGTTTTTACGATCATACCATCTGTGACTGGATTGACACAGGCAGCAGCCAGAGCACGTCCGCCGACTACTTCGACCAGACATACACGGCAGGCTCCAACCTCGTTGATACCTTTCATGTAGCAAAGGGTGGGTATATTGATGCCGGCCTTGCGTGCGGCTTCCAATACTGTAAAGTTGGAAGGAACACTAACCTGGACATCATCTATTGTCACGTTAACCATGTTCACTTAAATTCACGCTCCTTACTCGGTATCACTTCCGGATTATTGCCTTAAACTTACATGCCTGCTCACAGGCGCCACACTTGATACACTTGCTGGCATCAATGACGTATGGTTCTTTGCCAAGCACACCGCTGATGCAATCAACAGGACAACGCTTAGCGCAGAGTCCGCATTTTTTACATAGCTCAGGGATAACGTAGAAGGTTGTAAGTTCTTTACAAACACCGCAGCGGCATTTTTTCTCTGTTACGTGTTCAAGGTATTCCTCACGGAAATGCTTGAGCGTAGAAAGAATAGGATTAGGTGCGGTCTGACCAAGGGCGCATAGAGAGCCTTCCTTGATAGAGACAGCGATTCTCTCCAGATTATCAATATCATCCATGGTGCCATTGCCTGATGTGATTTTATCAAGCATTTCCAGCATTCTGGTCGTACCGATTCTGCATGGAGCACATTTACCACATGATTCCTCTACTGTAAATTCAAGGAAGAATTTGGCGATGTCAACCATACATGTATCTTCGTCCATAACGATCATACCGCCAGAACCCATCATTGAACCCGCAGCGATTAGATTGTCATAATCGATCGGAACATCAAGCAGTGAAGCCGGAATACATCCACCGGAAGGACCACCGGTCTGAACAGCTTTAAATGCTTTGTTTCCAGGGATGCCGCCACCGATATCATATACGATCTCGCGAACTGTCGTACCCATTGGAATCTCTACAAGACCAACATTGTTGACCTTACCGCCTAGAGCAAACACCTTGGTACCTTTGCTCTTCTCAGTTCCAAGACCGGCGAACCACTCTGGACCATTGCGGATAATAGTAGGAATATTGGCATAGGTTTCAACATTGTTAAGAATTGTCGGTTTTCCGAACAATCCCTTAACAGCCGGGAAAGGCGGACGAGGTGTTGGATTGCCACGCTTGCCTTCTATTGAACGCATCAGTGCAGTTTCTTCACCACAAACAAAAGCGCCTGCGCCAAGCCTGATATCGATATCGAAATCAAATCCGCTATCAAAAATGTTTTTGCCTACGAGACCATATTCACGTGCCTGATCTATGGCCAGCTGCAAACGCTGAACGGCGATCGGGTATTCAGCACGAACATAAACATAGCCCTGATTCGCGCCGATAGCATAAGCTGCAATAGCCATTGCTTCAACAACTGCATGAGGATCACCCTCAAGGATCGAACGATCCATGAATGCTCCCGGGTCGCCTTCATCGGCGTTGCAGCAGACATATTTCTGGTCGTTTTTCTGTTTTGCTGCGAATTCCCATTTCAGTCCTGTCGGGAAACCACCGCCACCACGTCCACGCAGACCAGATTTTTTAATCATATCTACAACATCAAGCGGCGCGATTTTTTCTGTAAGGATCTTGCCCAGGGCGGTATAGCCGTCATGAGCGATATATTCTTCGATAAGCTCCGGGTTGATAACACCACAGTTCTTCAGAGCGACGCGCAGCTGCTTTTTGAAAAAGTCTGACTCCTCGACGTTCTGAGCATGAGTTGCCTTCTCTTCATGTGAGACTGTCATCAGTCTTGTCACGAAGCGGCCTTTTACCAGATGTTCGGAAACGATTTCAGAAACATCCTCAGGAGATACTCTGAAATACATTACACCTTCCGGATAAACTACAGCGATCGGTCCCTCGGCGCAGAGTCCGAAACAACCGGTTTTTACTACCTTGACTTCATTGCTGATTTTGTGATCAGCCAGCTGCTCTTCGAAATTGGAAATTATCCTGGGTGATTGAGATGAGGTGCAGCCAGTACCGCAACAAACCAGGACATGTGCTCTGTAAAGATCCATGAGCTTACGCCTCCTTGTATTTGGCAAGTATTGACGGTATCTCGTCAGCCGACAGACGTCCGTAAACATCTTCATTGATCGTGATGACCGGAGCTAGACCACAGGCACCTATGCAGCGGCAGGCATTAATTGAAAATTTGCCGTCCTTCGAGCATTCGCCAGCCTTGATTCCCAGCTCAGATTCGACTTTTTCGAGTATTGCCTGTGAACCCTTGACATAACAAGCAGTTCCCATACAAATACTTACCACATATTCGCCCTTTGGTGTCAGTGAAAAGAATGAATAAAATGAAACGACACCGTAGACTTCGGCTACAGATACTCCAAGACCCAGTGCTACTGATCTCTGCACATTAAGCGGCAGATAACCGTAAATATTCTGTGCTTCCTGTAATACCTGCATCAGCGCTTTCCTGCCATTGCCGGCATAACGCTGGATTACCTGGTCCAGAGCCTGGACCTTCTCGTCATGAGTCATTGTTTTTGTTGCTCCCATGATTTGACTCACCTCCCAAGTGAATACAATACCAAAGATTGACTGTTTCTACAATCATTTTCAAAAAAAATCTGGCATTTGACTTTGATTCTGTAAACGTGTTAAAAATAATTTCTCCAGGAGGATTTATTTGTGCAGCTTAATTATACAGTAACAGAAAAAGACAACGGAAGAAGAGCGGTAGATGTTCTGTGCTCTAGAACAGGTATGTCCAGAGTAACAGGTAAAAAAATCCGATTATATGGCAGCCTTATGAAAAATGGACAGCATTGGCGCATGATAGACCCTGTAGAAACCGGGGATATTCTTGTTGCGGAGTATTGGCCTGAAGGCAATAAGCCAGCGCCTCTAAAAAAGGATCCGCTGCTGCCTGTCGTTTATCAGGATGAATGGTTGATTATTGTTAATAAGCCGACCGGAATGGTTACCCATCCAACTTATTTGCACGATAAAGGATCTGTTACTGACAGACTTGCAGATCATCCATTACATCCCGTCATCAGACTTGATCGTGATACTACCGGTCTTCTTCTGGTGGCAATGAACGGTCATGCTCATCATGTTATTTCCTCAGCTGGTATGGACAAGTCATATATCGCACTGGTTCATGGAAAATTACCAACGAGAGATGGTATGATCGATCTACCTATTGGTAGAGATCCAGACAGTATTATGTTAAGACGTATTGACAAAAATGGCCTGCCTGCCAAGACGTCGTGGCATGTCTGCAGATATTTCTCTGCTTCAAACATATCTCTTGTTAAGTTTAAGCTGATAACAGGCAGAACTCATCAAATCAGACTCCACAGTAAATCGATTGGTCATCCGCTGCTTGGTGATTGGCTTTATGGGCTTGAAAAAAATGAAGTTAATTCTCATAAGGATGATAAACCGTTCGAAGATAATGTGGTTTTCGAAGCTGATAAGCTATTATCCCGTCAGGCATTGCATGCTGCTACACTCAGTTTCACCCATCCTAAAACATTAAAAAAGAACACTGTAACAGCATCTCTGCCAGAAGATTTCCGACAAGCGCTGCGCACGATTTATGAACACGAGAAAACCAGAGACTAAGATAATAATTATTCTTTGACGGCAGCCTCAAGCAGCTGTTGTGCAAGCTCTCTGGCCTTCTTATCCGCGATGCCGCCACTTAGCAATCTAGCCAGCTCGCTTGAACGGCCTTCATGATCAAGCTCTGACAATGATGTACTGGTCGCGATACCATCTGTGCTTTTTTCTATCAGTAAATGCTTATCTGCATATGCGGCAATCTGAGCCATGTGAGTTATACAGAAAACCTGTCGTGTTCTAGATATCTGCTTAAGCTTGCTTGCGACCATCCCAGCTGTATATCCACTTACACCAGTATCGATTTCATCAAATATCAATACTGGTACATCATCTACATCCGCAAGTATTGTTTTTACAGCGAGAAGAATTCGTGACGCCTCGCCTCCAGACGCGATCTGAGCAAGTGGCTTAAGTGGTTCACCGGGATTAGCGGATATCAAGAAGGCTGCTTGATCAAACTCTTGCTTATTAAGTGTATCCTCTGAAGGATCGTTGTGTGTAAGATCAACGGCGAACAGGACACTTTTCATACCTAAATCTATAAGCTGCTTGGCTATTCCCTTTTCAAGACTAGCTGCCGCACGCTTACGAGACTCAAACAGTTTATCGGCGGAGGATTTTAATCTAATCATAGACTCATCAAGCTGCTTGCGGAGCTTTGAGAATCTCGCTTCTCCTTCTGAAAGCTGATCTCTGCGTGTAATCGCCCTGGATAAATACTGATTAATTTCTTCATAGCTGCTGCCGTATTTTTTCTTAAGCTTGGCGATCTTCTCAAGCCTCTCTTGAATCTTCTCAAGTTCACCTGGCTGTGCCTGATACTTATCTAGCATTTCTCTAATATCAGCAGCATGAACAGATAGCTGATCTATTATGGACGAGATATCTTCATAACATTTTTTTGCTGCTTCTATGTGCTTAGCCGGAAACTCAAGATGCTCGCAGGCTTGTGCCAGCAAGGCAGGGACACAATCATCCTGATCTGCCGATATTAATGCATACGCACCTTCAAGACTATCTTGAATTCTCTCCAAACTTGCCAAAATACGCTGCTTCTTCTGCAGTTTTTCTTCTTCGCCCGGCCGTAGTGCCGCAGTTTCAATTTCATCTATCTGATATTCAAGAAGATCAAGCTGTCTGGCGCGTTCGGCCGGATCAGAGCCC
Organism: uncultured Oscillospiraceae bacterium; assembly: GCA_964607635.1. Taxonomy (GTDB): domain Bacteria; phylum Bacillota; class Clostridia; order Saccharofermentanales; family UBA5734; genus JAAYFZ01. The sequence continues at coordinate 3,946 of CAZSLR010000027.1, read as the reverse complement.
AAATCTCCAAGTTGCTTTTTAAGATCAAGACATAAGGTTCTGGCTTGCTTATATTCATGAAAAGCCTCACCTGATTGTAATTTGCCGAAGCGATCCAGAAGCTTAAGGTGTGTATCCGGTTTAAAAATAGTCTGATGATCATTTTGTCCATGTATATCAATCAAACAGGCTGCAGTTTGTCTGAGCAGGCTCTGACTAGCCAGACGTCCATTAATTCTGCAGAGGCTTCTGCCCTGTTGATTGATCTCACGGGCAAGAATCAGGTCTTCTTGAACATCAATTTCAAGATCATTTAGCAGAGAGTGCGGCAAATATTTATCAGCATTTGTAAACAAAGCCTCAACAGTTGCCTTGGACTGGCCATATCTGATCATATCCTTTGTCAGTTTATTGCCGAGAAGAGCGCCTATAGCATCAATCAGGATAGATTTGCCGGCTCCAGTTTCTCCTGAAATAACAAGTAAACCATTCTGTGGTTCCAGAACGGCTTGCTCGATCAAGGCAAAATCTCTTATTTCAACTCTTGCTAGCATTTATTAAACTCCTTCAGGACCTGTGTTCAGCTTTTATTGTCTTGCCAGTTGATTAAGTCTGTCAGCTAACTGTTCAGCTAAAGCGACTGATCCCGTCGCGATAAAAAGCGTATCATCTCCGGCTATGCTGCCAATTACTTCCGGCAAATGCATAGAATCAAGAGCGGATGCTCCTGCCTGAGCCATGCCCGGAAGTGTTTTTACTATGACCAAATTCATTGCAAGATCGATCTGAACAACAGCTTCCGCAAAAACCTTCATTAGCCTGCCTGATGCGGCTTCCCCGCTACGTTCCATGGCCACATATTTTTGTCCACCCTGCCCGGTGGAGACCTTAATAACGCCCAAAGCCTTAATATCTCTGGATACAGTTGCCTGAGTAACATCAAGTCCGGCTGACTGAAGGCTCGCCACCAGCTCTTCTTGTGTGCCTATTGATCTTTCCTTGATCAGCTGCAAAATTTTCGTTTGTCTCTCACTTCTATTTGGTTTCATCTTATGATCCCCCTGGCATGTATCTTCTGAGGTATAGTGGCAAAGAACTGATCCTCATATAATTTTATCAAAGAAAATTCTTGTTTTGCTTTTCGAACATATATTTTACTTCCGCTTGCGACCTCGATTTCCTGCCTGCCATCTATTGCAATCAGTGTATGACATGGATAATCACAAATCGTAACTACCACCTGACTATTCGCATCAGACAAATAGCTTCTGTTATGCAGAGTATGCGGGCATATCGGATTTATCATTATCAGATGAAGACTAGGATGCACTATGGGTCCCCCGGCAGACAAAGAATATGCGGTTGATCCTGTGGGCGTTGAGACAATAAGTCCATCACCGGGGATTCTCTCAACATCAACATTATTTATTTTAAGATCAAGATTAAGAATACGAGAATGCCGTCCTCTGGATATAACAACATCATTCAAAGCTATGCCTGTTTCTATCAGCTCATCATCAGGTCCGAAACAAGCGGCTTCGAGCATCATTCTCTTCTCAATACTGTAATTGCCGGCGAGAAGCTGCATAACAGCGTCATCAATTCCTTCTGGCCTGATTTCCGGCAAGAAGCCAACACTACCAAGATTAACACCGATCATAGGGATATCATGGCAACCATCAAGATGAACGGCTGATAGAAACGTACCATCCCCGCCAAGACATATTATCAGATCACAATCGGAGTAACTTCCTATTATAACGCGGTCGATCTCTGACAACACAGTATCCTGATAATGAATATCGACAACAGGAGAAGCTCCATGGCTTGTAATAAGATCAGCAAGCCTTGCCGCTGTTCTATAGCCCTTATCCTTTTCCGGATTGGAATAGATGCCTATGCGCATGTTTCCTCCTCATCGCTGTCAATAAGAAATAATAATGCATATCCTTGCAGTCTTATTCATTATAGCCAATATTAATCGCAAATACACTTAGTATAAACTAACAAAAGGAAGATAATCATATTTTTCTAAATACATTTCATTCAAATCAGAGAATATTTATTCTCTAACTGCTGCTACTATATCCTCTGCTATACCCGCAACGTCAAGTCTGTGATCTGCAAGAAGCTCAAAGCGAGTAGCCTGATCCAGGCCAGGCTCTTTTATCCCTTTAAGTATGATCTTTGTATTAGGAGCGGCAACCAAAATCTCAGCTAAAATACTCTCGCCAAAGCCGCCTTTTACCAATGCGTCTTCAATCACAATGAGTCGACCTGTCTTCCTGACCGACTGAATCAGTGAATGCGAATCAAACGGTGATGGCTTAAATACTGCGAAGAGCTCGCAGCTAATTCCATTTTCTTGTTTTACCTTGTCACATGCTTCCTGGGCAGCCTCTGCCATAACGCCAAGAGCGGCTATCGTGCAGTCTGTTCCTTCAGACATTCTCCAACTGCATGAGCCGGCTGCAATACTATCCTGCGACGGAATAATCTGATCAGGCATGGAACTTCTTGGATATCTGACAGCTGACGGTCTGCCACTGGCAAAAGCCTGGTCGATCGACCAGTACAAGCTTATTTCGTCGACTGGACAGTATACATCCAGTTCTGGAAGAGGAAGAAGAAAACTAAGATCATAAATGCCTTGGTGGGTCTCTCCATCATCGCCTACCAGTCCGGCTCTGTCGATGGCAATAACCACAGGCAGCTTCTGCAGACAAATATCATGCAGGAGTTGGTCATAGGCACGTTGAAGAAATGTTGAATATAGAGCGGCAATCGGCTTCATCCCTCCCGCGGCCAGCCCAGCGGCCATCGTTAATGCATGTTGCTCAGCGATGCCTACATCAAAAAAACGTGCTGGATATTTTTCAGCGAAGCCAGTTAATCCTGTACCTGCAGTCATAGCTGCTGATATGGCACAAATTCTGGGGTCTTGTTTGCCGAGCTCAACCATATGCTGCCCAAAAGCTCCGGAAAATGTCTGATTGCAATGAGACTGTCCCGGTTTGCATACGCCACTCTCGATAACGAAGGGCGCGATTCCATGAAAACGATCAGGCTGCTGTTCAGCATATGTATAGCCTTTACCCTTTTGTGTTAATACATGAAGCAGCACCGGTCCATGCATATTCTTAATTGCAGACATGTGATGTCTAAGTGACTTGATATCGTGACCATCAACAGGTCCATAATATCTGAAGCCCAACTGCTCAAACAGAATACCCTTGTCTCTTAGCCAGAGTCGTTCCATGCTTTTTGCTCTCTGAAGCATACTGCAGATCGGTTTGCCGATCAGAGGTATCTTGCTTAAAAAAGCCTCCATTGAGTTTTTAAGGCTCATATAGCCTCTGGAGATCCTCAGCTTCTCAAGATGCTTGGACATTCCACCTACATTAGGACTTATCGACATTTGATTATCATTCAATATCACAATGAGGTTTTCTTTTGTCTGACCGGCATCATTCAGGGCCTCAAACGACATGCCGCCTGTTAGCGCGCCATCACCAATAACAGCGATCGCATGTCCTCCCCGGCCGGTTCTATCCATGGCCCTGACCAATCCAAGAGCCGCTGAAATTGAAGTGCTGCTGTGACCGGTGTTAAAAAAATCATATGAGCTCTCGCTTCGCTTAGGGAAACCAGATAATCCGCCTTTTGTACGAAGAGTTGAGAAGCTGTCAGCTCTTCCTGTGAGCAGCTTCCAGGCGTAGCATTGATGTCCAACGTCAAATACAATTTTGTCTCTGCGAAAATCAAATTCTGACATTAGAGCAAGAGTAAGCTCAACCATGCCAAGATTAGAGGCAAGATGTCCGCCATTTGCGGCAACTGTCTCAATAATTCTCTGTCTGATCTCCTCTGTCAGCATATTCAGCTGATCTATATTCATCTCATGAAGCTGTTCTGGGCTTGTTAGCGAAGACAGCAAATCAGTCATAATCCAGGGCCTCCGTTTCAA
>CAZSLR010000026.1:0-15148 GCA_964607635.1 uncultured Oscillospiraceae bacterium | reverse complement strand
TCGTATCCAATCCAGTCGATGTCATGACCTATATGGTATCCAAGTGGTCAGGGCTCCCGAAGGGCCGGGTCATCGGCTCAGGCACAGTACTTGACAGCTCACGCTTCCGTTACCTTCTCAGCCAGAAGCTCGACATCGATGTGAAAAATGTTCATGGCTACATTATTGGCGAGCATGGTGATTCACAGCTTCCGGCCTGGAGCGCTACAAACATCGCAGGACTTACTGTCGATGATTACTGCAAAACTGCCGGTATCGAGTTCACAGCAGCTGACAGGATAGAAATTATTGACGCAACGAAAAAAGCCGGTGCGGAGATCATCAAGCGCAAAGGCGCTACCTACTACGCTATAGCTATCGCTGTCAATACTATCGTTGAATCCATACTAAAAGGAACAAGCACGATTCGTACTGTCGGTACAGTTATGAATGGTGAATATGGTTTGAACGATGTTGTTGTAAATGTACCCTCGATCGTAGGAGCTGACGGAGTAGAGCGAGTACTTGAACTGGATCTTACAGAACAAGAGCTGCGTTTTCTGCAGCACTCAGCTAGTCAGGTCCGCTCAATAATTGAGAAAGTGCAAGACATCTGATGATTCATAATTAACCAGATTCATCCTGGCAAAAGGCCGCTTCCCTCGAGGGAAGCGGCCTTTGTTGTCTTTTGCCAGTGTGAAAATTTATGTATCAGCTATCTGTTTGTTCTGTATCTGAGATCTCCACAGCTGATGTTTCGTCTGTGTCCTCAGCTAGCTCTTCTTCTTCATCCTCACAAGCCTCGCGGTCAACACAGGCCAGGTCGACAACTTTGCCATCGCGGACACGCATTAGTGTGACGCCTTGAGTGATTCGAGAAAGCACAGGCACCTCAGATGCCGATATTCTGATCATTATGCCAAGATCGTTGATAATTACGATGTCGTTTTCATCATCGACCAGAGCCAGCCCAACAAGAAGGCCGGTCTTCTCTGAAGGCTTATAGGTGATCAGGCCCTTGCCGCCGCGGGTCTGGATGCGATATTCATCAAGCTCTGTACGCTTACCGAAGCCTTTTTCCGAGATAACAAGAATCGTCTTGCCTTCGATTGTCGGCGCCATACCTATTACAACATCTTCATCTGCAAGGCTGATACCTCTTACGCCCTGAGTATTGCGTCCGGTAGATCTGACATCGTCGCTGCGGAAGCGGATCGACAAGCCGTTCTGGGTCACCAAAATAATATCGTCGGTATCGTCAGTCAGCTGAACGCCGATCAGCTCATCCTCATCACGTAAATTGATCGCGATAAGTCCATTACGATTGATATTGCTGTAATCTACAAGCTCTGTCTTCTTAACAACACCGCGCTTGGTCGACATCATCAGGCATCCACCCTGGTCAAAGGATTGGATCGGTATGATCGCACGTATTTTCTCACCGGCATCAAGATGCAGCAGATTAACAACAGCCATACCACGGGCCTGTCTGCCAGACTCAGGTATTTGATAGCCCTTCATTCTGAATACTTTTCCCTTGCTGGTGAAAAATAGAAGTGTGGCGTGCGTTGACGTCGTAATTATTCTCTCAACGAAATCTTCCTCACGGGTCTGCATACCTGTTATGCCGCGTCCGCCGCGATGCTGAGCACTGCAATTGTCCATCGACATACGCTTGATATAGCCGAAGTGTGTCAGAGTGACCATGATATCTTCTTCCTGAATCAGTGACTCATCATCGATATCATCATCCTCACCCACCTCGAAGCCTGTACGGCGCTCATCACCATAACGATTACGTATAACAGTGATCTCGTCCTTTATTACGCCAAGAAGTGTTTCTTCCTCGGTCAGAACCTTGTTAAACCAAGCAATTTTATCATTAAGATCATTAAACTCGCCTGTCAGCTTCTCCTGTTCCAGTCCGGTCAATCTACCAAGTCGCATATCAACGATATGCTGTGACTGTTTGTCGCTGAAACCGAAGCGGTCGGTCAAGCGCGCCTTGGCCTCGTCCTCATTTTTCGAGCTGCGGATTATCTTGATAACTTCATCGATATTATCGCTGGCAAGTATCAGGCCCTCAACAATATGTCTGCGTGCCTCTGCCCGCTCAAGCTCAAATTTTGTACGTCGGCCGACAACATCCTTCTGATGTGCGATGTAATGATTAATGATATCAACCAGATTAACTATGCGCGGCTCGAACTTACCCTCTGAATCCTGAATCAGAGCCAGCATATTGGCGTTGAAAGCATCCTGAAGCTGAGTATGCTTATAAAGCTGATTAAGCACAACATTTGCGTTGGCATCGCGCTTAAGCTCAATAACAATTCTGACAGGATCGTTTCTATCGGACTCATCACGAATATCGGAGATGCCTTCTACCTTTTTATCCTTGACCAGATCGGCCATGCGCTCGATAAGTCTGGCCTTGTTAACCATGTAAGGCAGATCGTTAACTATGATACGCTGACGATTGTTGCGCATTTCTTCAATGTCTGTACGGGCACGGACAACGATACGTCCACGTCCTGTTCTATATGCGTTCCTGATTCCAGATGTACCCAGAATAACGCCGCCGGTCGGGAAATCAGGACCCTTGATCACTTCCATCAAATCGTCGGCCGTTGACTCTGGATTATCAATCATCAAGATAACGCCATCTATAACCTCTGTCAGATTATGAGGCGGAATATTGGTGGCCATACCAACAGCGATACCAGTCGATCCATTAACCAGCAAATTCGGGAAACGAGAAGGCAGAACGACAGGCTCCATAACATGCTCATCGAAGTTTGGCCGGAAATCAACAGTATCCTTGTTGATATCACTAAGCATCTCCATGGATATCTTAGCAAGCCTTGCCTCTGTATATCGATAGGCGGCAGCAGCGTCACCGTCACGGGAACCGAAATTACCATGACCGTCCACAAGCGTGTGGCGCATGGAGAAGTCCTGAGCCAGTCGGACCATAGAGTCATAAACAGCAGCATCGCCATGAGGATGGAATCGCCCGAGAACATCACCGACGCTGGTCGCGCATTTTCTGTATGGTTTATCAGGCGTGAAGCCCTGGGTAAACATTGAATAAAGAATTCTGCGATGAACAGGCTTAAGCCCGTCTCTTACATCCGGCAACGCACGATCAGAAATAACACTCATCGCGTAATCGATAAATGATTTCTTCATTTCGTCTTCTAGATCAACCGGAATAATTGTATTGTTTGGATTTTGGAATGCAGCATCTACAGCCGCCTCTTTGAGTTTTTGCAGGTCCTTTTTATCTAAATTTTTTAAGTCCTGATTCTTGTCAAGCTCATCCGCCATTCAAGTACGTCCTCCTGTCATTACCGTTCACATCATTGTTTCTATTATATCATAAACAGCTTCTGAAAGCTCGCTAAAGCAGTGGTGAAGCATGTGGTTTTCCCGCTTTTCTGGGATAGGCTTGAGGCGTCGATCCTGTTTTTCGAATCACGATTAAACTGCGCTTCATATCGGTTCCGGGAAGTGTAAATTCTTTTATCTCCTCCAGCTTGCCAGACAGTAAGTGAATAGCTTTTCTGGCTTGATTGACCTCGTCTGCCGAATCGCCTTTCATCGCGATGAAATAACCACCTGGTTTAACAAAGGGCAGGCAGTATTCACAGAGCTCCGGCATAGAGGCTACTGCTCTTGCAGCAGCTATTTCGAAGCTGTCACGATAGCCCCTCCTGCGTCCGGCCTCCTCAGCCCTGCCATGAATACACTCCACATCATCCGCCCCTGCCGCCACTGCTGCCTGCTTAAGAAAATTTACTCGCTTCTGCAGCGAATCAAGCAGCACCAATTTTATGTCAGGTCTTAAAATCTTAAGCGGCAAGCCTGGGAATCCGGCCCCAGTCCCGACATCAATCAGACGAAGACCCTTCCTGTTCGGAAACAGCTCTTCGATCAGAGGCAGCAATATCCAGCTGTCGAGAAAATGTCGAACAGCTACATCCTCGGGGGAAGTCAACGCGGTCAGATTCATAACCTGATTCCATTCCAGCAGCAAACTGGTATATGCCAGTGAACTCTCGAGCGCGCTATGATCGATCTCAAACCCCGCCCTTGAGGCCACATCGGCAAAAGCCGCCCTATATTCCTCGATCGGTCTAATCGGTTCTTGCTCTTTCATCCCTTGTTCTCCCTCTTGATACTCTCCAGATATACCAGCAGTACTGAAACATCGGCTGGTGAAACCCCCGATATTCTGCTGGCCTGCCCGACAGATAGCGGCTTGATCCTCTCAAGCTTCTGCTGAGCCTCGATACGCAAGCCTTTTACCATTTTATAATCGAGATCCTGAGGCAATAGCTTAAGCTCGTTGCGGCGGAATTTCTCGATCCTGCTGGCTTCCAATTTGATGTAGCCCTCATACTTGATCGCGACCTCAACCGCATACATAACGGCAAAAGGCAGCTCCGGGCGATCCGGATCGATCGGCGCGAGTGCTTCATAGGTAATCTCAGGCCGGCGCAGCAGGTCTGCCAATGAGACGCCGCTCTTGATCATTGTGCTGTTATTGGCAGCAAGAACAGCCTCAACCTCAGCTGATGGTCTGACTCTTGTCTGTTCGATTCTGACGGTCTCCAGCTCGATCTGCTTCTGCTTATCCTGGAACATTTGCCATCTATCGTCATTTATCAAGCCGATTTCCCGGCCAAGCGGGGTCAAACGGGCATCGGCGTTATCCTGACGCAGCAGAAGTCTGTATTCCGCACGAGAGGTCATCATACGATAAGGCTCTTGAGTGCCTTTTGTCACCAGGTCATCAATCAGGACACCAATATAGGCCTGTGAGCGGTCAATTATCACCGGCTCGAGTCCGCTAAGCGAACGCGAAGCGTTTATCCCGGCGACAATGCCCTGTGCGGCAGCCTCTTCATAACCCGAAGATCCATTGATCTGACCAGCCATAAAAAGATTATCGACTGCATGTGTCTCCAATGATAGGTGGAGACAGGTTGGATCTATGCAGTCGTATTCGATCGCATAGGCACTTCGCATGATCTGAGCGTTTTCAAGCCCTGCTACAGAATGGAGCATTGCCAGCTGAACATCCTCCGGCATACTGCTCGAGAGCCCCTGGACATAAAGCTCACTGGTGGAGGCGCCGGTTGGTTCAACGAATATCTGATGCCGTTGCTTATCAGGGAACTTGACATATTTGTCCTCGATCGAAGGGCAATAACGCGGACCAACGCCTTCGATGACACCACTATAGAGCGGCGATCTGTCCAGATTATCCATGATGACCGATTTTGTACGATCGCTCGTCCATGACAGCCAACAAGGAATCTGCTTGTCTGGATCAAGCAGAGGCTCATTTTCATTCTCGTAGGAAAATGCCGTGATCCTGGCGTCACCGGGCTGCTTCTCCATTGCCTCGTAATTTACTGTATTGCTGTTTATTCTGACCGGTGTCCCAGTTTTAAACCTCACGATCGGCAGTCCAAGCTCACGCATTGAATCTGTTAAGCCTTTTGCCGGGAATAACCCGTCAGGACCTCCATCAAAAACGCATTCGCCGATGATGATACGGCTATCCAGGTACGTTCCCGTCGCGATCACTACAGCGTCGCATGGCTTGATAGCATGGGTTCTAGTCATAACACCTACAATTCGCGGACGACCGTTATCGTCAGAAGACTCAGTCAACAGCTGAACTATTTCACCCTGAATCAGCTCTAGACCAGACTGGCTCTCAAGCACATCCTTCATGACAGCAGAATAGGCACGACGATCGATTTGCGCGCGAGGCGAGAGGACGGCAGGCCCACGCGAGGCGTTCAGCATGCGAAACTGCAGCATAGTCTGATCAGCCGAACGACCTATCTCGCCGCCAAGTGCATCAATTTCTCTTACCAGCTGCCCCTTCGCGGTGCCGCCGATATTCGGATTGCAAGGCATATTAGCCAGACTATCCAGATTCATTGTATAGAGGGCAGTACGCTGTCCAATTCTGGCCGCGGCCAAAGCGGCCTCGCAGCCGGCATGACCGGCACCAATCACCACAATATCGCACTCCGGCGTCAGCCAGGCACCTGTAAGCTTAAGCGCTTCCTTAATATTCATTGATCTATCACTCCATTACTAGAACTAGAATTCATTTGCCGACGCAAAAGCGCGAAAAAATAGTTTGCACTATCTCATCTGAAACCGACTGACCGGTAATCTCAGACAAATATTCCGCAGCAGATCTCAAAAGCATGGATACCAGGTCTAGAGTCAAGCCCTGCTCCATTGCCTGCTCCGCCTCGATCAATCTGCGTACAGCAGCCTCGGCAGCGTCACGATGACGGCTGTTTGTGATAATAACTGAATCACTTCCCTGGCTGCCCTTCTCTTCATAAACTAAACGAATTATATTCTTGATCTCACTCAGACCATCACCGTTGATGGCTGAATATGCGCTTATCTCTTCATTCTCAAATTGCTTGTTCAACCATTCAGTCATAGCCGCACTATCAGGCAGGTCGTCTTTTCCCCGGATAAGCTTGACGTGTAATCCATCATTCCTTAGCCGTTTGATCTCAGCTATTTCCTCTTCAATCCCGGCAAAAGGCGGCGAAAGCAACCAGATAGCAAGATCGGCTGTTTCTATAGCACGTCTGGCTCTCTCAACACCCAGCTTCTCGACAGGATCATCTGAGTGGCGAATACCAGCGGTATCAGTCAAATGAATCGGCAGACCATCGATATCAACAGTCTCACGTACAGTATCGCGAGTTGTTCCCGGGATCGCGGTTACAATCGCCCGCTCATAGCCAGCCAGCTGATTAAGCAACGAGGATTTTCCGGCATTGGGTCGCCCGGCGATAACAACATTCATGCCCTCGCTGAGAATTCTGCCCTGTCGATAGCTTGCTGTTAACTGTTCCAGATTTGATCTGACCTGACCAATTTGTTTGGTAAGAGCCCGCAAATTCTCATCAGACTCCTCATGCTCAGGAAACTCAATTATCAACTCAGTCTGAGCCAGCAAGCTATATATTGCCTGATCAGCCCTGGAGACCTCAGCCGACACCGCACCCTGAAGCTGCTTCATAGCGGCCGCTGCCTGCATACGCGCCTCAGAATTGATCAGATCCATAACGGCTTCTGCCTGGGCTAGATCTAGCTTGCCATTGAGGAATGCTCTTTTTGTAAATTCACCAGGACCGGCGGCTGTCGCCCCTGCAGCAAGAAGACTGTCAAGTATCGCCTGCTTGACGGCAGTGGATCCATGACAGGATATCTCCATTACATCCTCACCGGTAAAAGAGGACGGCTTGATAAATCTTGTTACTACTACCTGATCAATTCGAACGCGTGCTCCGGCAGCATCTATCTGACCGAGCCAGTAGCCTGGTGCACAGCTATATTCACGCATCTGGCTAAATGTAGAAAATCGAGATGAAATAGGCTCGAAAAGCAAATCTCCAAGCCGGGACACCGCAGGTCCCGAGACACGTATAATTGCGATTCCGCTCTGGCCAGGCGGAGTTGATACAGCCGCGATGGTATCGAGCAGGAGCTCTCTGGAAATTTGCTCAGCCATGTTCATTATCCTCTCTCATCAAAACAGCCGCAGGAGATAAACCCCTACGGCTGCCAATAATCATCTGCTCTTGTCGGGGTCAGCCCGATGATTTTGGATCAGTCCTGTTTGTCAGGTGCGACAACAATATATCTGTCTGGATCAACACCCTCGCTGAAGGTCGTGATGCCTGGATAACCCTGAAGCGCGGAATGGACGATTCTTCTCTCAGCCGGATTCATCGGATCAAGCTTCTGCATACGTCCGCTGCGGCTGACCTTGGAGGCGGTTCTCTCAGCGATGCCTACCAGCGTCTGCTCTCTGCGTCTGCGATAGCCGCCGATATCAACAATCACACGGACATGCTCCTCAGAAAACTTATTAGCTACTAATGAGGTCAAATACTGAATAGCATCCAATGTTTCACCATGTCTGCCGATTGCCGCACCACAATCATGTCCGGAAACATCTATACGCAGATTACCGTCCTCGTGATATGAACTGATTCGTCCGTGTATACCGATGCCCTTGAGAATATCAGCGACATAATCCATAGCGGCAGCCTCAACCTGAGACTCAGGCTCGTCAGTGTATTCATCATCACCATAATAAACAGGCTCTTCATCAGTATCGTCCTCAGCATCTGAAGCATTTTCTGCTGATTCGTAGTCCTCCTCAGCGTAATCTTCTGACTGATCTTCGAAATCGGAATCAATTTCATCTGCATAGTCAGCCTCAGGTAAGCCAGCATCCTGATCCAGGTCGGCAAGACTAACTCTAACTCGTGCTGGTTTCCTGCCAATACCAAGCAGTCCTCCGCTCTCGCCCTCATCTAGGACCTCTATTATTGCGTTATCCTCATTTATGCCCAGTTCCTCAAGCGCGTCATTGATCGCCTGCTGAACTGTTTTGGCGGTTTTTTCTACGAATTCAGCCATCTCAAACCTCCTGATTGGTGCCTGCAAGACGCATCACAATTATTAGTGTGCTACTTCAGCATCCTTAACTTCTTTGATTACAGAACCGGATTTATCCTCTGGCTTGTTCAAGCCAGCCTGTTCCAATTTTCTAGTAAAGAGGAAATAAATAATCACAGACTGCAGTATCATCATGATATTACCGATGATCCAGTATAGGCCCATTGCGGCCGGGAAGGTAAATGTAGTCCAGAGCATAAATATCGGCATGATTATGTTCATGCTCTTCATCATGGACTCTGTGCTATCCTGCTGAGTCTGTCCGGCACGAGCTGGATTTTTCTTGTCGCGCTCCTTATCGATCTCCTTCTGCTTGCGGTTAAGCATCGTGATTCTGGATATTCTCATCTGAATCAATGTTGTAGCCAAAACAAACAAAGGTATCAGGAGAAGCGGCAGATAGGTCCACATAGAATCTCCAAATAGCAGATTGGGTTTATACGTAGGAGTAAGACCTAGATTGATACCAAGAAAATCAACATTGATCATCTGATCTAAGTTGATCAGGCCTTCATTAACAACACGTGACAAGGCCGATGCGTTTGCTTCAAGAGCGTTCAGAAGTGGAATATTCATCGTAGCGCCCGCCTTGGCTGCAGCATCAGATATGAGAGGTTCCCCGGCAGCGTTGGTCATGCCATTTAAAATCTGACCGATCTTATCCAGATTTTCAGATGATACATGCATTATATGCTTAAGAGGCGCTTGTATTATTCTGAAAATTGGCCAGATGATTATTAACTGAATTATTGATGGCAAACAGCCGGCCATCGGAGATGCGCCGTGATGCTTATAAAGCTCCATTTGCAGCTCGCTCTGCTTAGCCTTGTCATCAGGATAGAGTCTCTTGATCTCAGCTATTTCACCAGAAAGAGCCTGTTGCTTGAGCGTGCTCTTCTGCTGATTTATACCGAGTGGAATCATCAAGCCTCTAAGAATGATCGTGAAAACAATAATAACCAGACCATAGTTGCCGATTATGTCATACAAAACTCTCATTACCCAGCCGAAGGCTGTGTAAAGCGGATCCATCAGACCCAGCGAAACGATGGCAAGATCCATGAATTGGTCTCCTTTCATTTAACGGGGTCGTATCCCCCCCGGGAAAACGGATTACAGCGAAGAACCCGCCATATAGCCATTCCCAGACCCTTTACAGGTCCATATTTCGTAATTGCCTCGACCGCGTACTGCGAGCATGTAGGCATATACTTGCATTGACTGCCCAAATGGCTGGAAATATGCCTCTGATAAAACCTGATCATAGACAGCATTCCCCTAACAATAAGAGAGCTGATTCTCTGCCTGATCATGTTCCATCACACCTATCCTGCCACAAACCTGCTCTTTTGAACAGGCTGTTCATGTCTTGTCTTACAGATTCATAATCCGGAATCTGATCATGCAGCTTCCCCATTATGATTATGTCAAAGCCTGGCCTGAGCTCAGGCCTTATAAGCCGCAGGTTCTCTCTGATCAGACGCTTGTATCTGTTGCGTTTGACAGCACCCTTTAAACGACGACTAACCGTGACCCCTGTTCGTAGGCCACGGTTTGGCCTTTTCAGGTAATGTACTGTCAGTACCTTGCCCGAGACACGTCGGCCTTTCTGATAAACCCGGGAAAATTCATAGTTCTTTACGAGCCTGCTATTCTGTTTCATAAGCTCCGCGTTCCTTCACCCCAAACGCAAATAGCGCCAGGATAACGGGCATAAAAGAAGAAAGACCACTTGCGTGCGGTCTTCAGGCAGATAACTGCTTTCTTCCCTTGAGTCTGCGCTTACGCAGTATTTCACGGCCTGATGCTGTTTTCATTCTTTTTCTGAAACCGTGTTCTCTCGATCTCTGTCTCTTCTTGGGCTGAAATGTCATTTTCATTTTATGTTCACCTCCATGAGTTTGTTTACATTAGCTTAAGCATTATACAAGGCATAGCCTCAGACTGTCAACCTCGAACAGCCGCACAGTTATAATGTAGATTTTCATTATCTTCCTGAGGCTTGCAGACTGATCTTATCACTGCTTCCGTTGGCTGCCATAACCGCTTCAGTTCTGGCTAGAGACGCATTCATAAGCTCAGTAGTTGTTTCGTAAGACTGAGGATCAGCCAACGCGTCCAGAACTGGTACGACACGATGAGACTCGACACCGTCAGCCAATACCCTGACAACATAAGTTGGAATATAATCTGCGGAGCTGATATATATGTCATCAGCGGTCTTCTTGATTCGGATCCTTGCAGTCAGTCCATCTTGACCACGGCCTGAAGCGTTCCCTGTGTCAAAATACTGATTACTGATAAAATTGCCCAGCGAATAGTAAACAAGCATTTCATGGTCAGAATTTGACGCTTGCACAAAATCGATCTCCTGAACAACATGAGGATGATGGCCGATTATAAGATCAACACCCGCATCTGCCAAAATTTGAGCCAGCCTCTGTTGATATGGACTGCTGCTGATGTTATATTCTTCGCCCCAGTGCATGACCATACAGATGAACTCCGCGCCCTCTGATCGCATAATTTCAACGCGCTCAAGAATCTTCTGAATATCCTGGTCAAAGACATCATCCCGGTAAGGATTGAAGGAATCGATCAACGGCTCTGCTTCCTTCGGCATTATTATGCCGTTCAAAGCCCTGTTCTGCTCCGTTCCTATAGTTTCGAAAGAAAACGAGCTGAAGCCTATCTTGATGCCTTTTATATCCTCAACACGATAGCTCTTAGCATCGGCGGATGTTTTTGTGCCAATATTGGGCAGTCCCTGCTCCTGAAATACAGTCGCGGTTCTAATCAGCCCGTCATAACCTCTATCAATAGTATGATTGTTTGCAGTATTCGCCAGATCGAAGCCTGTATTAAGAAGTGCTGGAACAATATCGTCCGGAGCAGAAAACATCGGGTAGCCTGTGTATGGGGGGCCACCCAGAGTGCCTTCAAAATTCGTAACAGCATAATCAGCAGAGTCGATTATATCCTTAATATAGCGAAAAACCGGCTCAAACTGATAAACAGTTTCTCCCTCAACGTTTCTGGCTACACCGTTAATAACCGGCATATGAAGCAACACATCGCCGGTTGCTACCAGCTCAATATCTATATCTTCTACAGCTTCTGTTTCTGTAACTAAAGCTTCTGTTTGTTCTGGTTCAGTCGACTCGCCAGTCACCGAATCCCCTGAAGACTCATTGAATTTACCAGAGGTCTCCTTTTGATCAAGAGTAGAATCAGTGCTTGACTGATCGGGGCGCATTACTGCTGCAAGACTGTTTCTGATCGAGGGGCTAATAACAAGCAACACTGTCATTGCCAGCACTATTGTAGTGACTGTCAGTGCTGCTGTTCTCAACCTACCACTTTTTCTATGAGCATTGCCATACCTATTTCCAGACATTATCCAATTCTCCCATTGGTAACAGTGTGAGATTCTTTATAAACTCACTCTTATAAAAGACAAATCATACGCAGTAATAATAGCAGATTACTAGCTTTTTGGCACGAATCCACTTTCTGAGTATTGGCAAGCTTCTATTATTGACGCGAATAAAAGCTGATCATCGCTATGTAATGATCTGGAGACTCCCTCTGCGGCCTTATCTCTTAACATCTCATTTTCAAAAACAGCGTAGATACAGGTTCCAGATCCTGTCATCATAACCATTTCAGCATCTGTACTCTCCATAGCATCCAGATAGACAGCTAACTCTGGTCTTATCCTAAGCGCAGCAGCCTCTAGAACATTAACGCTGACAATACCGAGGTCACGCCAGCTGCCAGAGTTGATTGCCGCAAGAATTTGTTGGTGATCAACTCTGGCAGTCTGTGCTATTGAATCCGATTCGCGAAATACCGCCGGTGTCGATAATCCGAAATCCGGCTTCAATAACAATAAATGTCTATCAGGCATAGGCTTAAGTGGGGTTATCAGCTCCCCGATGCCCTCACAAAGAGCAGTGCCGCCGTTAAGACAAAATGGTACGTCTGCTCCTGTTCTGGCTGCGACTTCTAATAACTCAGCTCGAGTAAGAGGATTCCCTGCCAGGCTGTTAAGACCGTTCAAAACAGCGGCGGCATCAGCGCTGCCGCCTCCCAAGCCTGCTTCCGATGGAATATGTTTTTCGATATCTATCATAATATTATAGGAATTGCCGCATTTTTCCAGCCAAAATTCGGCGGCTCTATAACATGTGTTTTTACTATCGAGAGGGATTTCCGGACGATCAGCAGTTAAACGAATATCAGCAGGCCCATCCGCAATAGTAATCCGGAGCTTATCGGCTAAACTGATTGATTGCATTACCGATCTGAGTAGATGATAGCCATCATCTCTGATTCCGGTTATATCCAGAGAAAGATTTATTTTTGCAGGTGCGTATATCTCTATAGTTTTCATTTTCACCTATCCTGACATTTATCTTATTAAACAGCTCCAGCTTGTTGCCTGAATCAGCAAATGGCTAATTAGACCTTTTGCCTAAGCTTACAGATGATTCTTTGTCACTGGCCATTATACTATAGAAAAAGGATGTCCTGCAGTATATCAAACCACATAACATCCTTAAATACTCTCATATGAAACCAGACAAAACCTTTATGTCAGGCTCATTTGGCTCTAATCATTTTTCCCTATATGATCTTATCCTGGTGCCGGACCAGATCATATCAACATTTACAGGCTTCAACCTCTGCATCAACAGCTATCTCTACAACACGGGTCAACACATCTATATAGCTGAATGAAACAAGCTCTGAATACTTGTTCATCTTAGTGCAGCGTACCGTGAATACATTGGGATAGCAGCTGTCGAGAATACCTTCCTGCACGATCGTTCTCTTGCGTCCGCCATTTGATCTTAATCTGATTCTCTTGCCGATATTCGTCTGCATGTCCTTGCGGCAAGTTTCCAGGTCTGATTTTACTATCATTTACGTTACACCTCCGGCTGCTGATTTCTCCTTCATATCAAAAAAATCAGGCCCCCAATGCGCCGATTGTAACACTTTCACTAACTAAAGTCAAACTGTCATGACAGCTGTGACACTATAAATTGTGGTTTCGAATAAAATCTAACGCAAAATATTGTGTGAAACGTTAACGGCAGCTCAGCAGACAATGTAAATTTTTTGCTAAACATTGCTAGAGAGGTCAAAATATGTTATCAAATTAGCATGTGTCCAACAAAACAGGAGCTTAGGGAGGAAATCAATGCTGACTGATATTGAAATTGCAACTAAGGCGAAAATGAAGCCGATCAAAGAGATAGCTGCCGGATTAGGAATACAGGATAATGAGCTCGAATACTATGGTCATTACAAGGCCAAGCTAAGTGATGAGCTGGTTGCCAGAACCGCAGACAATCCAAACGGGAAGCTAGTATTGGTAACAGCGATCAATCCTACTCCTGCGGGTGAGGGTAAAACAACAACTACAGTTGGCTTGGGTCAGGCACTGGGACTTATTGGTAAAAAAGCTATCATTGCCTTACGTGAGCCTTCTCTGGGCCCGGTTTTTGGAATTAAGGGCGGAGCTGCCGGAGGCGGCTATGCTCAGGTCGTCCCTATGGAAGATATCAATCTGCATTTTACCGGTGATCTCCACGCAATAACGGCAGCCAACAACCTGCTGGCTGCTATGCTTGATAACCATCTGCAGCAGGGCAATCATTTGCAGATAGATCCAAGAAAAATAGTATGGAAGCGTTGTCTTGATATGAACGACCGCGCGCTCAGAGATATCATCGTAGGTCTGGGCGGTCCTCTGAACGGTGTACCCCGCCAGGATAGCTTCCAGATAACCGTAGCCTCAGAAGTAATGGCTATTCTCTGCCTGGCAGTCGATCTGGAGGATCTTAAATCCAGGATTCGCAAAATAGTAGTAGCCTATACTTATAATAATGAGCCTGTTACAGCCGGTCAGTTGAACGCAGATGGCGCGATGACAGCACTTCTGAAAGACGCGATGAAGCCAAACCTTGTACAGACACTTGAGCATACTCCAGCAGTCATGCACGGCGGTCCTTTTGCTAATATCGCTCACGGCTGCAATAGTCTCAGAGCAACTCAACTGGGACTCAAGCTCGCGGATATCGTAGTTACCGAGGCAGGCTTCGGTGCTGATCTGGGAGCAGAAAAATTCTTCGACATAAAATGTCGAGTCGGCGGTCTTAAGCCAGACGCTGTAGTTCTGGTCGCAACGATCAGAGCATTAAAATATAATGGCGGTGTGGCAAAAGGCGAGCTGGCCGCAGAGAATACGGCAGCTTTGAGAGCAGGACTTGTTAATCTTGAGAAGCATCTAGAGAATATCGCAAGCTTTGGCCTGCCTTGCATTGTCGCTCTTAACCGCTTCCATACAGATACTGACTCTGAAATAGCCATCGTCCGGGAGGCCTGTGCCGTAAATGGTGCCAGGCTCGCGCTTTCGGAAGTGTTCACTCATGGTGGCGAAGGCGGTCGGGAGCTGGCCGAGGCTGTTGTGGAAACACTTGAACAAAATAGATCTGATTTCCATTTCCTATATGAAACAGATATACCGCTCAAAGATAAGATCAATAAGATCGCCTGTGAGATCTACGGCGCTGACAGAGCGGTTTTGACCGCTGCTGCTGAGAAGGAGCTTGCTGCTATTATCGCACAGGGCTAT
>CAZSLR010000025.1:0-15451 GCA_964607635.1 uncultured Oscillospiraceae bacterium | reverse complement strand
CAGCATTCATATCTTGAGCTTCTGCGCAAGGCCAGACAGGTGCCTGGTGTCAAAAAGGTTTTTGTCAGATCGGGCGTTCGCTATGATTACGCTCTGATGGATCCTGATCGCAGCTTCATTGATGAACTGGTCAAGTACCATGTCAGCGGACAGCTGAAGGTGGCACCAGAGCATGTCAGCAAAAACGCTCTCGAGGCAATGGGCAAGCCGCCGGCCTGGATATATGATCAATTCAAAGAGATCTATGAACAGATCAACAAGGAAACAGGACTCAAGCAATATCTCGTACCTTATCTGATTTCCGGTCACCCCGGCTGCACACTTAATGACGCGATCGAGCTTGCACTATATATTAAGAATAATCGAGTTATGCCTGAGCAGGTGCAGGATTTCTATCCGACACCTGGCACCGTATCTACAACAATGTATTATACGCATCTCGATCCTTTTACATTGAAGGACGTGCATGTGCCCGACAGAGATGAAAAGCGTCTTCAGCGGGCTTTGCTCCAGTTCGGCAAGCCTGAAAACAGAGCCGCGGCGATAAAAGCGCTGCGACTGGCCGGCAGAAATGATTTGATTGGTTACGGAGAGGAGTGCTTGTTGGCTGTGTATTCAATTCCAAGACAACAGCACTCTGGCAAAAGCCAAGATAAGCGAACAGATAATGGTAAACCTGGAAATTACGACAAAGCCAAAGGAAGCAATAAAACATCAAGAGGTTCCAACAAAACCAGCAGAAGCGGAAACGCTGCTGACAGAAGAACTGATAAGTCCGGCCGACATGGCAGCTCTGCCGGCAACAGAGGGAAATCAAAAAGCAAAAGAAGCTATGGAGGGTAATTGCAGATGGCAACGATAATTGACGGAAAAGCATTGGCAGCAAAAATAAGGCAAGAGATTTCTGAGGAAGTAAATTTAATGGCCGAAACAGAAGGCAGAAGGCCTGGTCTGGCAGTAATTCAGGTTGGCGCTGATCCGGCTTCCAGTGTATATGTACGGAATAAGAAGAAGGCCTGTGAAGAGGCTGGCATCATGTCCTTTGGTTACGATTTACCGGAAGACGCGACACAGGCGCAATTGCTTGAGCTGATCGAGGCCCTCAATAATGATGAGCGGGTAGACGGCATTCTCTGTCAGCTGCCGCTGCCTAAACATATGGACGAGTTTACAGTACTGAATTCCATCATGCCGGAAAAAGACGTAGACGGGTTCCATCCTGTCAATGTTGGTTTACTTTCTACTGGTCATAAATCGCTTGTATCCTGTACACCTGCAGGTGTTCTGGAAATGCTTAAGGCATACAAAATTGATATCAAAGGAAAACGTTGTGTTATCATCGGCCGTAGCAATATCGTAGGTAAGCCTGTAGCACAGCTCATGCTGCGTGAGCATGCTACGGTTACGATAGCTCATTCCAGAACTGTTGATCTGCCAGCGATCTGTCGTGAAGCTGATATTTTGATCGCTGCCGTGGGTCGCGCTGAAATGGTTACAGCAGAATATATCAAGCCTGGAGCCACAGTTATCGATGTTGGTATAAACCGTAATGAGCACGGGAAGCTTGTCGGTGATGTCAGATTTGAAGACGCTAGCAAGGTTGCTGGAGCGATCACTCCTGTACCAGGAGGAGTTGGCCCAATGACGATAGCTATGCTGCTGAAAAATACAGTTCAGGCTTATCGCCAGGCGAGAGGTGTTTTGTGAAAAATATCCGTAATGGAGAGGTTCTCTGTGTTGGAACAGAGCTGTTGGTCGGGCAAATTGTAAATACAAACGCAAGCTGGCTGGCCAGGCGTTTATCGCTACTCGGTATAAGCTCATATTATCAGACTGTTGTTGGAGACAACCCGGGTCGCATGCTTGAAGCAATGCGCGTCGCCAGCAGCAGGTCAGATCTCATAGTAGTAACAGGTGGACTTGGTCCGACTGCTGATGATTTGACCATGTCAGTCGCTGCCGGGTTGGCAGGTATGCAGATGAAGATGCATGAGCCAAGCCGCAGCGCCATCAGTGAGATGTTCCGCAGAATGGGCAGGATAGAGGTAACTGAGAACAACTGGAAGCAGGCTATGATGCCTGAAGGTGCATATGTGCTTCCAAATGGTAATGGTACAGCTCCCGGAGCGGTTTTGGAATATGTTTTCGAAGGCAGAGATGTAACAATGATACTTCTCCCAGGGCCACCATCCGAGATGCAGCCTATGTTTATTGAACAAGCAGAGCCCTGGTTGAGTCAGCACGTGCCAACAAGCTTCAAGCATCTTTTTGTCAGAATGATAGGAATCGGTGAATCAAAGGCTGAAACAATGCTTATGGATCTGATCGAAGGTCAGAACAATCCAACATTAGCGCCTTACGCGTCGGAAGGTGAGGTCGTATTTAGAATCAGTCAGCTATTTGATAAGAGCAATGGCGATATAGATCAACAGCCTGATTTGACGGCAGAGCTTCTGGCTGAAGTGAAAGACAGACTAGGTGAGTTCATCTATGAGGTTGGGAATCGCAAAATGCCTGAGGTGGTAAAAGATCTGCTTAATGAACAAGGCAAATCTATCAGCTTCGCAGAATCATGTACGGCAGGACTTCTGTCAGATGCAATTGCTCAGTATCCAGGTGCTTCATCAGTATTCAAAGGTGCTATAATAGCCTATGACAATGAGATTAAGATAAATGTTCTCAATGTACCTACGGCTATAATTGATGAATTTGGCGCGGTAAGCGAGCAATGCGCTGCTGCAATGGCAACAGGCTGTCGTGATGTCATGCAGACAGATTTGGCCATATCAGTAACAGGTATTGCCGGCCCTGATGGCGGATCGGACGAGAAGCCTCTCGGAACTGTCTGGCTGGCCGCTGCCAGTGCTGGTGGAGTAGTTACCAAGAAGCTTCATCTTGCTGGTAATAGAGGAAGAATCAGAAGAGTTTCAGCTTTGCAGGCATTGGATCTGGCCAGGAGGCAGCTTCAGTGAAAATACCCGGGAGAAAGAGCAGACTGACAAAACAGGAGAGAGAAATTATTAGTAAAAATCCTGTTCATGAGGGTCCGATAAGAGTATCGGCCTCAGCTTCAGCTGCTTCCGGACGCCATAATATGACAACGGCAACCATCATTATGATGATTGGACTGCTGCTAAGTAAAATATCTGGTCAGCTGCGAGAAATACTGATAGCACCAGTGCTTGGCTATGGCGTAGTTTCTGACGCCTACCTCATAGGCTTTCAGGTGCCCGATCTTTTTTATCAGCTGCTTGTTGGTGGTGCTATTCAGGCTGCGATAACGCCATCTTTGGCTGCGTCACTAGAAAACAGACAAGAGAAGGAAGGCTGGCGCAGCGTCAGTATTTTCATGAATGTCGCTGCCGTTGTAATGATTCTGGCGGTGGTTATCGGCGAGCTGCTGGCGCCATGGCTGATAGGGAGCTATACAGCAAGGCTTGATGCCGAAACCACAGCACTGGCGGTGCGGGTAACACGTGCGCTCTTCCCGCAAGTTTTCTTCATGATGATGGCAGCACTTTGTATTGGTATTCTTAACGCATACCGCAAATTTTCATCTACTTCATTCGGCCCATCTGTTTATAATGTATGTGTTGTTCTTGCTATGGTTATTCTCGGAAGCAGAACTCCTCAGGGAGCCGTGCGTGTCGCCTCTGGTGTTATGGCCGCAGCGGCTGTTTACTTTTTTTTGCAGCTTTTTATGGCACGCAGAGAATTCAGACATTATTCATTGTCATTCGATCTGCAGGACAGCGGATTCAGAAGGCTCCTGCGTTTGGCCGTTCCAACACTTTTGTCAGGATCCATAGTTCAGCTTAATACGATCATTCTAACAAGCTATGCAGATCAGTTCCCGGGCGCGCCGACATCGCTGCGCCATGCAGCTACTACCTGGCAGCTGCCATATGGCGTTTTTGTCATCGCGATAGGAAATGTTATGCTGCCATCTCTGGCCAGATTGTATGCCGCTCGTGACCATACAGCTTGCAGGCGACTCTATAGAGGAAGCTTGCGCAAGGCTCTTTTTCTGACTGTACCTTCTGCTGCTATATTTTTATTACTGCAGGTGGATGTCGTAAGAGCGATTTTTCAATGGGGACCAAGCTATCCTGAGGAAAGTGTATTGGCTACTGCCAGTGTTCTGAGCTGGTATTGTCTGGCAATGGTCGCTCAAACTATTGTTTTTATAACCAACCAGGCCTTCTATGCCAGAAAAATGACGAGGATCGCCTTGTTGAACGGGCTGATAACTCTTGCTCTCAACCCATTATTCTGTCATCTGTTAACTCGTGTATTCGGCATGGGTATCAGTGGATTGTCATTGGCATACACCTTGACAAGCTTCATCAGTGCCAGCGTACTATATTTCATTTACAAGGTTCAGCTCAGAGACGCGGCTCCTAAAAGAATGTGGCCATATATGATTCAATTGGTTATCTGTACAGGTGCTATGATGATCACGTTGCTTGCTCTCCAGGTTCTTCCTATTGAACCTGCAGGGAAAATTCTCCAGCTTATCTGGCTGGCTGTCAGATCAGGTATAGGCTTCGTTGTGTTTTATTTGACTGCTTCAGTCTTGCGTATCCCTGAAACAGAACAAGTTCAGGCAAAAATCGATAGCATAACTGTCAGGATATCTGCAGTTATCAGCAGATAACGAAACTGTAACCCAAATAGAACAGGCACTAAATGCCACATTTGACTGATATTGACGGCAAAAGGCATATCCTGTCGAAGGCTTTCTTAGATCATTTGCCTGATAGCGATTGACTTTGATTTCTTTCAAATCTATAATAGTCATGAATGAACGAACGATTGTTCTATTTTCTTATATTTGGGAGGTAAATATGGCCAGAGCAGGAAAAACACCGGGTAAATCTTCACAGGAAGTTAATCAGAAAGCGGCTGCTGACAGGACAAAGGCACTTGACGCCGCTTTGGGTCAGATAGAGAAGCAGTTCGGTAAGGGTGCTGTTATGAAATTAGGTGAACGTGCCTTAACTCAGATAGAGGCGATACCTACAGGAGCCCTGTCTCTTGATCTGGCTCTTGGCGTAGGTGGAGTTCCAAGAGGTCGAGTAGTTGAGATATACGGACCAGAATCCTCTGGTAAAACAACAGTCGCACTTCATATAATCGCAGAGGCTCAAAAAAATGGTGGTACTGCCGCATTCATTGACGCTGAGCATGCGCTTGATCCTGAATACGCTCATAAGCTTGGTGTAGATATTGACAATCTGATCGTATCACAGCCGGATACCGGTGAGCAGGCACTTGAAATCACTGAGGCACTTGTCAGGAGTGGAGCTGTTGATGTAATAGTCGTCGACTCAGTAGCGGCTTTGGTGCCCAAGGCAGAAATTGATGGTGAGATGGGCGACTCTCATGTAGGTCTGCAGGCACGTTTGATGTCACAGGCCTTGCGTAAGCTTGCCGGTGTTATCAGCAAATCCAGCACAGTCGCGATTTTTATCAACCAGCTGCGTGAGAAGGTTGGTATCATGTTCGGCAATCCAGAAACAACACCGGGTGGACGAGCCCTGAAATTCTATTCCTCGGTTAGAATGGATGTTCGTCGAATCGAAACCCTGCGTAACGGTACTGATGTTGTCGGTTCCAAAACAAGGGTGAAGGTTGTTAAGAATAAAGTAGCTCCGCCATTCAAGGAGGCTGAGTTTGACATTATTTATGGAGAAGGCATATCAAGAGAGGGCAGTATCATTGACATGGGTGTCAAGCTGGATATTGTCGAGAAGAGTGGGGCCTGGTTTGCCTATAATGGTCAGAAAATCGGACAGGGCAGAGATAATGCCAGACTGTTTCTCAAGGACAACCCTGAGATGCGCGATGAGATAGACAACAAGATCAGAGCAGCTGTTTTCAGTGATAAACCAAAGGAATCTTTCAACGATAATGATATTGACAAGGATTTGGGTGATGACGAAGAAGATATCCTCGGACTCGAGCTCTGATTTTATCAGAGCATCAGATCTTGTTGAAATGTCCAGACAAAGAGAAATAGATAGAATATGCAGTCTGGCCATTAAGTATATTGGGATTTCGACAAAATCCAGTGGCAAGATCAGAGAGTACTTGAATAAGCAGGAGATCGAAGAGCATCTGATCGATCTGACATTATCAGATCTGGAGCGCAGAGGCTATCTCGATGACTCTGCGATCGCTGCCAGGATCGCTCGTCAAAGAACTGGAAGAAGAGCGGTTTCCCAGAAGGCCATGCGTTACTATATGCAGGCTGCGGGGTTGCCAGTATGTGTTATTGATAATGAGTGCGAGAAGCTGCCGTCAGATTATGACACGGCTAAACAAGCATTATCCGGTAAATTCCCTGTAGCCGATACATCAGAAAAAGCTCGAATGATACGGTTTTTAGGCAGCAGAGGGTATAGTGCAGGGATAGCTGCACGAACTGTTGACGATTATCTTGACAGCCTGCATGAGAATAATGAATAATTGCAGAGTAGCTAAACGACAGAGCCTGCTGTTTGACAGCAGGCTTTGTTATGAAAAGATTTATTTGGATTGGGAGAAATAAACTAAGGATGGATAAGAAGATCAAATCAGTGTATCTGCTTTCACTTGGGTGTTCTAAGAATCTGGTAGACGCTGAATGTATGAGTGAACTGATTCGTATTGATAATCATATCATTGTAGATTCCCCTGAGATGGCTGATGTAATAATCGTTAATACCTGCGGTTTTATTGAGTCTGCTAAAACAGAAGCAATAGAGGCGATTCTTGATATGTCTGATTACAAGAAACCTGTGGGCAATGCAGATTATTTGATCGTTACCGGCTGTTTGTCTCAGAGATATGCAGCTGATATATTGAATGATCTACCAGAGGTAGATGCAGTTCTTGGTACAGCAGATTATGGGCGTATCACTGAAATAATTGATAAACTCTATACCAGTGATGATCGCTGCCTCGATCTACCGGGAAATGCCGGCAGTATCGAGCACCTGTCAGTTAAACGCAAGCCGTCCTCCGGACAAAAATACGCTTATATTAAGGTTGCTGAGGGCTGCTCTAATCGTTGCAGCTATTGCGCTATTCCCGGAATAAGAGGCGATTTTCAATCTAGACCAATTGATGACATCATTGATGAGGCTAAGTACCTAAGTGAATCCGGCTTCGATGAGCTTATACTTATTGCTCAGGATACTACGAGATACGGGCTTGATCTATATGGCAGAAGAGCACTTACAGAACTGCTTCAAGAAATCTGCCATTTGCCTCTTGTAAGAATGATAAGAATACTCTATGTATATGCTGATGGCATTACTGATGAATTAATTGAGCTAATGAAGAAAGAACCGAAAATAGCACGTTATCTCGATCTGCCTATTCAACATGCTTCTGACAAGATTCTGAAAAAGATGAACAGGCATGATGACTTGGCCCGTATTAGAAATACTGTTCAATCTTTACGTGCCGCAATGCCTGATATTGTTTTAAGAAGTACCGTAATGGTTGGTTTCCCGGGTGAGATCGCTGAGGATTTCGAAATACTATTAGCAGCCCTGAAGGAGCTAAGATTTGATAGACTAGGTTGTTTTGTGTTTTCTGCTGAGGAAGGTACACCGGCTTATGATTGGCGTCCGCGTGTGCGAAAAAATGTAGCACAAGCAAGATTGGCCAGAGTGATGGAGCAGCAGCAGCGAATATCATTAGAAAAGAATATTGAGAGAATTGGTACGATAATTCCTGTAACACTTGAAACAATACACGAAGATGGTATATTCTACATAGGCCGCAGTTATGGTGAGGCTCCGGAAGTAGATCCGGTTATTCTTGTAGCTGCCGGCCGTGAAGATATAACTGTTGGTCAGACCTGTTTGGTCAGGATTCTGGATGCCGGCGAATATGAATTGACTGGAGAGACTGTGGAATGAATTTACCTAATAAGCTAACTATCTTAAGAATGATTATGATTCCGTTTGTATTGTTATTTATGCTGCCCATTCCTTTTATGAAGGATACTTTTGCCGGCTGGAATACTTTTATTGCGGACTGGGGCATGTTTGTAGCAATGATAATATTTTCTTTGGCGTCTTTGACAGATATGCTGGATGGCAGAATCGCCAGAAGCAGAAATATAGTGACGAATCTTGGTAAATTTCTAGATCCGATCGCTGATAAGATGCTTGTTATATCCGTACTTATAGCTCTCGTTCAGACAGGTCGTGTACATGCGATCTTTACGATCATCATAATAATGAGAGAGTTTATGGTAACAGGTATCAGATTGCTGGCGTCAGATCACGGCGTTGTTATTGCCGCCAGTAATATAGGCAAAGCAAAAACCGTCACACAAATGATCGCGATCATCTGGCTGATGCTCGAGCAGGTGTTAATTAAGCTTACGGCATCCTTAGACGGCGCAGCCGCTGTGATTACCTGGATCGGAAACGTAGCTTTACTGATAGCTGTAGTGATGACACTTGTGTCAGGCTGGGATTATCTCAAGAAAAATCTTTCATTTTTAAAGAGTTGATCTATCTTGGAAAATCTTGAGAATTTTGCTGTTCATATAATGTTGACAGGCTTTCTCTTGACAATTCCTTGATAATCAAATAAAACTATGTTATGTCTTTTGTAAAAGATAAATAAATGCAATTTTCCCATAATGCAGGAGGTACTTTTAATGTCAACTGATACTATTTTTGAAAATGTCCAGAATATTCTTGTCGAGCAGCTTGGTGTAGACGCTGATGCTGTTACTATGGATGCTAACTTTATTGATGATCTCAATGCTGACTCACTTGATATCGTTGAGTTGGTTATGGCTATGGAACAGGAATTTGATATTTCTATTCCTGACGAAGAAGCAGAGAGAATTAAAACAGTTGGAGATGCCGTACGTTTTATCAAGGCTAATTCCTGAAACTGGCAAATATCTGCTATAATTCAATAGTATTGTTAATAAAACGAGACCGGATAAGATCTTATCCGGTCATAGTTTTATCAAGGAGGACCAAATAATGTCATCAATTGAGGCCGTTACAGGTACAGAAAGAAAAAACCAACTACTGCGTTTCAGTAGTCTGATTGGTTATAATTTTCGCGATATTCAGAAGCTTGATGAGGCTCTGACTCATTCAACCTATGCATATGAACACCGCCATCAGGGCTTGACTGATAATGAGAGACTTGAGTTTTTGGGAGACGCTGTACTCGATCTCGTTATCAGTGAAGTCCTGTTCAACAACAAGGATAGTTTTTCTGAAGGTTATATGACTAAGACCCGAGCGCTTGTAGTTTGTGAAAATACTCTGGCTGATGTTGCCAGAGAAATTGAATTAGGTCAGGTTCTGCTGCTTGGTAGAGGTGAGGAAGCAACTGGAGGCGATGATAAGTCCTCGAATCTGTCAAATGCTATGGAGGCCCTTTTTGGAGCTGTTTTCCTGGATGGAGGATATGAGCAGGCAGCCAGATTGATTCTTAAATTACTGAATGATTCCTTGGAGCAGGCACTTAAGGGCGAAATGGTTTATGATCATAAGAGCAGATTGCTTGAGCTGGTACAATCTACGAGAGGAAACAGCACAATGCGGTTTGAGATAATAGCTGAGGATGGTCCTGTTCATAACAGGACTTTCACCGCGGCTGTTATAGTTGACGAAAATCAAATCGCGACCGGACAAGGCAGCAGTAAGAAGGAGGCTGAGCAGCAGGCTGCAAGGTCAGCACTTAAGATACTCAGCTGCAATAGACAGGGCTGCCAACAGATGAATGATTTTCAAGACGACGGAAAGGCAGTAGACTAATCATATATGCATTTAAAATCGTTGGAAATACAAGGTTTTAAGTCCTTTCCTGAGAGGACTGTTATAGAGTTTCACCAGGGCGTTACAGCAATTGTAGGACCGAATGGCAGTGGTAAATCAAATGTAACGGATGCTATTCGTTGGGTTCTTGGCGAGCAAAGCGTTAAGACTCTTCGTGGTGCCAGGATGGAGGACATTATCTTCACCGGCACTCAATCGCGCAAGGCTATGAGCTTCGCTGAAGTAACTATGACTATTGATAATCAGGATCAGAAGCTGCCCTTCGAATATACTGAAATTCAGGTGACAAGAAGATTATACAGATCAGGTGAGAGCGAGTATCTTCTTAATAAAACTCATTGTAGACTTAAGGATATTGTTTCTTTGTTTATGGATACCGGTCTTGGAAGAGATGGTTATTCAATCGTAGGACAGGGTAAGGTTGATGATATACTCAGTCATAGATCAGAGGATAGAAGAAAAATATTTGAAGAAGCTTCAGGAATCGTGAAGTTCAAAACAAGAAAAGAAGAAGCTGAGAAGAAGCTTTTTAATACTGATCAAAATCTAATTAGAATAAATGACATAATTCAGGAGTTGTCTGAGCAGATGGAGCCTCTGTCAGAGCAGGCGGTAGCTGCCAAAAAATATATTAATCTTCGTAATGAGCTGCAAGAGATCGAAATCGCGTTTATTCTTGACCAGGCAGATCAATTAACAGAGCGTGGTCTGGAGAGTGAGCAGGAGAAGAGAATTCTTGAAGAGGATCTGGCGAAGCAGCAGGCGGTTCTCTCAACAATGAGAGATGATAATAGAAAATCTATAGACGAGCTGCATCAGCTGGATGAGCAGCTTGAAAAACAACGTACGGCAATAAACAATGCCAGCTTGAAGGCTACGGATCTGGCTGGTGAGGCAGCTCTTGGCAGTGAGAGAATTTCTCAGCTGCGAGATCGGATAATTCAGGGCCAGCAACAGATTGAAGAATCTCAGGAATCACTAAGTTTGCTTGAGAATGATATTAGTGGACGTCAGAAAAAACTTGATACATTAATTAAACAAAAAAAGCTCTATGGTGAGAGGTTGGCTCAAGCAGAAAATGATATGAAGGAGCTTCAGCTTTCTCTGACTAAACAGGAAAATGAGATCGTTGCCTGGAAAAATGAACTTGATAAAAAGCTTGAGACTGTGTATGAGAAGAGAAGCGAGCTTGGTCAGCTGAAGGGACAAAGAGAGTTGATCGGACAGCGCAAGCATGCACTTAAGCTTGAGCTTGGTGAGCTTAATAGTGACAGGAGCAGGCTTGAGTTTCAGATTGAGGATCTTCAGGACAAATATAATGAGCTTTTGCAATCCTGGCAGCAGGCCTCTGAGCTCAAAAAAAAGACAGATATCGAGCTAGAATCGCAGAGACAGGAGTGCCAACGTCTTACAGCTGAACTTGAGTCAGACAAGCAGAATCAACGTAACGCTCAGTATAAGTTAAAAACACTCGAGAACATGGAGAAGAGCCATGAAGGATATCAAGAGTCAGTTAAAAGCATAATGAAGCTGGCACAAACAGATTCTGCGTATAGGAGCAGTGTCAAAGGTACTCTTGGTGAACTTATTACTGTTGAAGAGAAATTTGAACTGGCAGTGGAGACGGCCCTAGGTGCTGCTGTTCAGAATATTGTTACTGATAATGATAAAACAGCCGCTGAACTTATCGGCTGGCTTAAGCAAAACAGGGCGGGCAGAGCAACTTTTCTACCTATTGATCAGATAAGAGGTAGAAGACTGGATGGCTCAATTGAGAAGCAGTTATCCTCGATGGCAGGGTATATGGGGATCGCAAGTGATATCGTCAAGAAATCAGCTGAGCTTGATGAAATAGCTGTGTCGCTTCTAGGCCGTGTTGTATTGGTTGATAATATTGACAATGCCAGATCGATGGCTAGAGCTTGCCGTCATTCAACAAGACTGGTAACTCTTGAAGGTGATGTAATGAATCCTGGAGGCTCTATGACTGGTGGCTACCAGAGACATAACAGCAGTGGTCTCCTTGGCAGGAGTCGTGATATTGAACGATTGTCAAAAGTAATCGAGGAGCTTGAAGAAAAAATCGCGAAATCAAATGCTTTGCTCGCAACGGCTGATGATCTGCTTAAGCAGCTGGGTCGTACTTCTCAGGAAAATGAACAGAAGGTAACTGATTTGACTCACCAGCGAGTCAGGGATGAAGCTCAGCTATCATCTCTGAAGGATGAATTTGAAAGACTGTCCGGACGTTGTACACTAATGGAGCAGGAGACTTCACAGCTTGTTGAACAAGATGGCTCAATAGATAATCAGCAGCGAAGCCTCGAGGCGGCCGTAGAGCAGCAGCTTAAGGAAATTGAATTGCTGCGCATAAGAATCGGCGAGAGTGAAACGGCTAATAAATCTGAACAGCTAAGACGTGATGATATTCGTGAGGCGATTACTGATTTCAAGGTATCGCTTAATTCTGTTGAAGAGTCATTATTATCTATTCAGGAGATGTCAGAGAGAATTGAACAAGAGAAGAATCTTCATCTTGTTAGAATTGAGAAACAGCTCACAGCAAATAAGAATAATGAAGCCGAGATAGAGGTGCTTAAGCTTAAGCAAGATGAATTGCAAAAACAGATCATTGATTGCGAGAAGCTTGGCAGAGCGCTTAATAATGAAGCTGAGAATCTTATGAGCAAGCGTGAGGAAATAGAGGGAAGACAATCCGGCTATTATGATCAGCTGGAGCTTGCCTCTGGACGACTCTCTTCAATTCAAAATGAGATCACAAGAGCTGAATCCAAGGTCGCTCGTTTTGAGCTTCAGCTTGATGAGCTTAAGAATCGTTTATGGGAAGAATATGAGCTGACAGTAAACCAGTCAGATAAATGGCGTCGGCCGATCGATAGCCAGAGCGATGCGCAGAAGAGTATAAATAGTCTCAAGAACAGGATCAAAGCACTAGGCCCAGTTAACCTTACAGCGATTGAGAGCTACGCTTCGCTTCAGGAGCGATTTGAGTTCATGAGCAAGCAGAGGGATGATATTGAGCAGGCCAGATATAAATTGACCGCGGTAATTAATGAATTGACTGAAGCTATGAAGGAACAGTTTGTGTCTCATTTCCATTTGATCAATGAGAATTTTCGAAGGGTTTTCAGTGAGCTGTTTGGCGGTGGAATGGCCGAACTGAATCTTGAAGATTCTGACGATGTATTAGCCTGTGGTATTGAGATAAAAGCACAGCCGCCTGGCAAAAGACTGCAGAATCTTACTTTGTTGAGCGGTGGTGAACGTTGTTTGACCGCGATTGCTTTGCTTTTTGCGATTCTTAAACTTAGGCCAACACCTTTTTGTGTTTTGGATGAGGTCGAAGCGGCACTGGATGATGCTAATGTCAGCAGATTTACTGATTATATCAGGAATTACGCGGATGCCTCACAGTTTATTCTGGTTACACACCGGAAAGGCACAATGGAAGCAGCCGACAGGCTTTATGGTGTTACCATGCAGGAACGCGGAATATCTCGTGTGCTCTCGATGAAGCTTTCGGACGAGTTCCCTGCATGATAAGGATTTATTGATTTATAGGAGATATATATGGGATTATTTGATGTTTTTAAAAAGGGATTGCAGAAAACAAGAGATTTTGTTTCTGATGGCTTCAACAGAATTGCCGCTAATATGGGTGTTTTTGACGAGGACATGCTTGATGAGCTGGAGATGCTGCTTGTTCAGGCGGATATAGGAGCCAAAAGTGCTGTGCTTCTTATGGATCGTATTCGCGGTCATATTAAAAAAACCGGCGATGCTTCAAGAGCAACTGTAATCAGGGTTCTGAGTGAAGGCATGCTTGAGATATTAGGTGAGCCCGGTAGACTGAACTTTCAAAAGGGTCAACTGAACATAATCTTATTGGTTGGCGTAAATGGAACAGGCAAAACTACAACAGCAGGTAAGCTATGCAGCCGCTATAAGCAGCAGGGTTTCAAAACAATTATGGGAGCCGCCGATACTTTCAGAGCTGCTGCTATCGATCAGCTAATGGTCTGGGGTGACAGGACAGATACTCCTGTTATTTCGCATGACGAGGGCTCAGATCCGGCAGCGGTAGTTTTCGATGCGATCAAGGCCGCACAGGCCAGAAAAGCGGAACTGTTGATTCTGGATACTGCCGGCAGACTTCATAATAAGCAGAATCTGATGGCTGAGCTCGGCAAGATCAGAAGAATTATTGAGCGTGAGGCACCTGAAGCAAAGGTTGAGACCTTGCTCGTAATAGATGCGACCACTGGACAGAACGCAGTAGTTCAGGCTCAGGTATTCAGTGAGGTAGCTCAGGTCAGCGGTCTTATAATCACAAAAATGGATGGTAATGCCAAGGGTGGTGTAGCGATAGCGGTATCGCAGGAGACTCACACACCTTTGTTCTTGGCTGGACTTGGTGAAGGCGTTGATGATTTGATTGATTTCGACCCGGAATCATTTGTTCGTTCGTTGTTGCCTGAGAAATAACTGTAATAAATAAAGCTTGGGATTGCTCGGCTTTTGCCAGTGTATTTTTCTCTTGTTGACAAGATCAATTTGATGTTGTCAAGTAATATAGCTTGACAGATTTGCTGCAATGCAGTATTCTCTATTTCATGCAGAAACCTGATGTGAAGCCTGAGCATACCGTGGTTTGTCTGTGGCTGGATTTTTATGGACAGCTGCTTACAGACAGAACCAGAGAGGTCCTGGAATTATATTATCAGGAAGATATGACCTTGTCAGAAATCGCTGAGGAGCTGGGGATCAGCCGGCAGGGCGTCCATGACAGGATCAGGCAGGGAACAAATAATCTCGGCGGCTATGAGAGCAAGCTCAGGCTTGTACAGAGATTTATCACACAGAAGGAGCTGGCGTCTGGCGCGCTGAAGCTGCTTGATGAAAATGAGATTGATTCAGCAAGAGATATCATCAGAAAGCTGACAGATATGCTCTAAGTCTGATTAAACGATAGATCGCAATCGCACAGGAGGAGAAAATGCCGATTTTTGATGGCTTGGCTAATAAGCTCACTGACATAACATCAAGAATGCGCGGCAAGTCGCGTGTTACTGAGCAGGATATAAAGGAAATGATGCGTGAGATCAGGCTGGCTTTGCTTGAGGCTGATGTTCATTATCAGGTCGTTAAAGAGCTGGTAAGTGAGATATCAGAGAAGAGCAAGGGCGCTGAGGTCATGGAGAGCCTGACACCTGGGCAGCAGGTCGTTAAGATCGTTCATGAGTCGTTGATCGATATCCTTGGTCAGACCAGCGGTAAAATAGCTGTTTCTCCTTCAGGCTTCACCGTCTTGATGCTCTATGGACTTCAGGGCGCTGGTAAAACAACTACAGCAGCCAAGCTGGCACTGATGCTGAAAAAATCAGGCAAGAAGCCGATGCTGACCTCAGTTGACGTTCACAGGCCCGCAGCGGCAAGACAGCTTGAGGTGCTTGCCGGACAAATTGGTGTTGAGTGCTTCATCAAGCCGGAAGAAAAATCAGCCAAAAAAATCGCTGCTCAAGCCGTAGAACGCGCTCGCTATATGCTTTGTGATACGCTGATCGTCGATACGGCCGGCCGTATGACCATCGATGAGGAGATGATGACTGAGCTCAGGGAGA
>CAZSLR010000024.1:4736-15625 GCA_964607635.1 uncultured Oscillospiraceae bacterium | reverse complement strand
TCCCTGAACAATTCCTGATCATCTACAATCAAAATTTTAATCATATGCTTTCCCCCACCTTACAGGTACATGTGCCTCCATTTTAAAGCCCTGGTCCTTCTCAGTATCAAACACAACAGAACCGCCAAGCATATTGATACGCTCCTCGATATGTGTAAGTCCAAAACCCTTCTCAAGCATATCGCAGCCTCTGCCATTATCCTGGATGATCATCGACAGATCATGATACCTGAATTCCAGTCTGATATCGATATGTGTAGCGTTTCCGTGCCGCATTGAGTTTGTGATGCTCTCCTGGATTATCCGGTAAATTGTCTGCTCCTCATCATCCTGCATCGACATGATCTTACCGCTTATGCTCAGATCTATTTTTACATCTGACATGCTTGTTACTTCCTCTACCAGCTTCTCGATCGCTGGTATCAGAGCATACTTCTCTATCGAGTCGATCTTAAGCTCACGCACTGATCTTCGTACATCAACCAATCCTTTGCGTGCGACATCTCTGATTTTTCGCATCTGCTGCCTTGCTACATCCTTATCGATGTCAAGAAGGGCCATACTAGCCTCTATACCAGTTGTTATACTGGTCAATGAATGACCGAGTATATCATGTATTTCTCTGGCCAGTCTGTTCCTCTCTTTGATCTTGGCCATCGCGATAGACTCTTTTGTGAAAATCTCAAGTTTATCGTTCGCTATTTTTAGCTCTTCAACTTTTTCCTGCAGTGTGTTGTTGAGCTTAACATATTCCTTGTTCTCTCGAATTTTGCTCTGGATCAACAGCGAGAAGAAAAGAATGAAGGCTATCTGGTTGATGGAATCAAGCAAATTCTTGATCGCGAACATGGATATTCTGGAGCCCTCTGAATAGTAGTTCAGATAGTCCTGAAGTGAGACAACATTCATTCGCACAGTGAGCAGGTCATAATCCATCATGATAAAAACACCCAGAGCTATGACGAGCAGAAATACTCTCGCACCGATTATATTGACATAGAGGAATATGCTTGCTACTACCAGAAGATAAAGGCCCTTATAGCTGAAATTCAAATAGTAGGTGATCAGAGTACACAGGACTATATCAAAAATATAAAGCCCAATGATCGGCAGCTGATACTGATATTGATGAAGTATATATTTGGCAAAAGTCGACAGGGCCATCAGGCTCAGGAAGCCGAGAGCATAGGTCGGTATCTGCCAGGGAATCAGCGGCAGATACTTGGCGGTCTCAAGAAATGTACGGGCTTCATAGTCGCTGCAGATCTCATGTGTCGTTACGTACATAACGATTGACAGAAATCCGACCATCGCGAAATTAATGGCAAACATCAGGAAGAAGAGCCATTGCATTCTTGTTTGTTTGACCAGCAGACTTCTTGGAATTGAATCCATTAGTAAATTTTACCCTCCGGCAGTCCGTTCGCGATTTCCTCCGCCAGATCATACAGCCAGCCGAAGCGCTCCGCAAGACGCAGAGTGGTGAACTTGGGTCTGACTTCTTTGCCGAAGGCGATCGCGTCATAAGTCTCTTGTCTACTGTATCCCAGCTGGTCTGGCCTTACAGGACCTCCCATCGCGATGATCTTATCGCGTGCGTAGGGCAGCAGAGTCTTGAATCTATCAACATATTTATAGCCATACAGCTCCATAGCTTGTTCGATCTGGCTTCTCTGACGCTCCCATTCCTTGCCGCTGGGCGGATAGGGTGTGTTTTTCGCAATGGCCTGATCGGCAAGAGGACCATATACCCTGCGAACTTCCTTTTCCCAGAGATCTGCCGCCAGATGAGGACGTTGCTTCGGCAGCTCGCCCCTTTCAAACAAGCGAAGATACATAGTCATACCAATCAGAGTTCCGATACCAACCTTATCTCCATGCAGGCTGCCCTTCTTATGTCGGCGTATATCATTCATCTCGAGCAAATGTGAGATATGATGGTCTGAGCCGGATGCAGGCCGGGATGTGCCCATCATCTGCATCGCGATTCCGGTTAACGACAGAGTATCCATCAGCTTGACACAGGCCTGGCCGCGAGCCGTAAACGCCGCGGTCTTGTCACGTTTCAGCTTAGCTTCCTTCTCTTTACTATTATGGATATCAGGCAGCTTGAGATTAAGTTCATTGGGTTTAATCACAGCAAGATCATCAGCCAGATCAAGGCATGCCTCGACAGCTCTGTCAACGATCGCCGCGATCAGAGGACAATAGGGCTCGTCCTCGGCTACATAAGCCAGACGCCAATCGATCAGCGCTATTATTTTTGCCAGAACGTCTCCGAAGCCAGCCGCGGTCATACTATCAGGTGCTGCAGCCAGAACTGAAGCGTCATAAAAAATGCCAAGCGGGGCTGTGCCAGGACAAGTCGTCTTGAAGCCCTTCACCAGCAGAGGTGTAGTGCCTGAAGCGAAACCATCGACCGAAGCGGCAGTCGCATATGATATAAAAGGTATCCCGGTCATGTAGGAATTGTAGCGTGTGATATCTGTGATTGTCCCACTACCACAGGCAACGAGAAAATCCGGCTTCTCGCCCAGCGCCATCAGCAGGCTGCCAAGCGCCTCCTCATCAGCGTGCAGATCGTCCCGTGTGAAAACGACCTCTCTGGGAGCGTAATCTGCGAGCAGCTTGCTGCCGACAGCCTTCTTGGTGTTCTCATCCATGACAACAACGCAGCTGCCGCTCAGGCCCAGCTGAGGAAAATATTCACCAATATGAGCGGCCATATTCTCACGCTCTTCCATCAGACGCGTGCTTATTTTATGAGTACGGCCACAGGCCGGACAGACAAACTCACTGCCGAGCCAGGCTTTTACCGTCGCGAAATCAGCCTGATCGTACCAGCTGGAAGGATTCTGTTTAGCCGAAAAGTAATCAATATCCATTTCTATGTACCTCTTTACAAATCGTATAATAATATTTACCGTAAGAAACCAAGATCTCTCAGCAAATGTCTTAACACCTCTCCACCCCATGATTTATAAGCTTTCATACCATGTTCAGAGGCAGTTATCACATTTTCTTCCTTATCGTCGAAATAATATATGTTTTCCGGATCAACCTGTAGCTCCCTGATGACCTGCTCGTAAATCATATCATCTGGCTTCATCGCTCCAAGCTCGTGCGACAGGAAGCTTCGCTCAATATATTTTTCAAGAGGCAGCCGGCTCAGACAATACTGCCAATGCGGTTCATTGGTGTTTGATAAAATCATCAGCCTGTAGCTCGATGCCAGCTCCTCGAGCATTTTCTCTGTACCGGCAAAAGGCTCGCCGATGATGCCGAGAAACGCTTTCTCAAATTCAGCAGGTTCAAGTCTGATACCCAACTCATCGCTTATATCCCGGTAAAAGTCGGCAAATGTCTCAATTTTCCCTGTTTCGAGATCATAGGCAATCTGACTGGAGTTCCAGCGCATCTGACAAAGCGCCGGCTGATTTGATTCGTCCGGCCAGAAGGCTTCGACTCCATCAAGCTCAAAAAGGATATTTCCCAGATCGAACATCAAAATCGGTAAGTTTTTCTTCTTCATTCAACACCTTCATGAGTCCAAAACAGCCAGAAAACAACGAGAAGCAAGGTTACTGGAACAGCTGAGTTTATAACAAAGTACATGAATACGATACGACTGAAAATAAATTGATTGAGGAGATGAAATACAATTCCTGCGAGAATTGAGATAATCCAGTGTCTGATAAGAAGACCACCATGATACTTGCTCATTCGCCAGAACAGAAGAAGTACTGTTACAGCGAAACATACTGAATTACTGGCAAAAAACAGATAATCCATTGAGAATGCCTCCTTATTGCTACTTTTCGAGTATATCATATGAACGGCCTTTGTTGAGCTGTTTAGTATTGATTTGTTATTGGTAATGTCAATTCCTGTCGAACATTTTGAGCCTTTTATCTATTCTAACCAAAGCCTGTTTCTGTTAATATAGAGGGTAGCTTTGATATATACAGGATGGTGTATTAAATGGTACAAACGGATGCCGGAATTATCTGGCAGAGGGCTCTGAAGTTATTGGAGAACGAGATTTCAGAAATAAGTCTCAATACTTGGATAGAACCGATGGAGGCCGTATCGGCAGATAACGGCAATTTTATGCTGTCTGTTCCGAATGACTTCCATAAGACTTTTGTAGATCAGTATATCCCGCTGATCAAAAATACGATCAAGGTAGCAGCTTCACGTGAGTTTAATATTGAGATAGTTGTCGGAAGGCCTGAGATAGTTACGCCTGCGCCTATGGATGTTTGTGATCAGATCGCAGAGCAAAACGGCAACGGCAACGGGCCTATAAGCCAGAGCAGACTTAATCCTCAATATACCTTCGATACTTTTGTTGTTGGCAGTGGTAATCGCTATGCTCATGCGGCCTGTGTAGGAATCGCAACAACACAGGGAGGCAGAAATTATAATCCTCTTTTCCTTTATGGCGGTTCAGGCTTGGGCAAGACTCACCTTATGCACGCAATTGGTAATCACGTTGTAGATTCTCACCCCGATAAGAAAATACTGTATGTGCAGTGTGAGCAGTTTGTGAATGAGTTTATTTATACTATCAAAGAGAACAAATATGACGATTTCAGAAATAAGTATCGGAACGCCGATATGCTGCTGATCGATGATATTCAGTTCATAGAAGGCAAGGAACAGATGCAGATCGAGTTTTTCCATACCTTCAACACGCTATATGAATCAGGTAAAAATATTATTATGACCTGTGATAAGCCTCCTCAGAGCCTGGCTTCACTTGAAGAGCGGCTGCGTACGCGCTTTTCAAGTGGCTTAACGATCGATATTACTCCGCCTGACTATGAGACAAGAGTCGCTATTCTGCGTCGTAGAGCACAGCTTAGCAATACAGTCGTACCGGATGAGGTTTATGATTATATCGCGACAAACATCGCTTCAAATATCCGTGAGCTTGAGGGAGCCTTCAACACTGTTCTCTGCTATGCGGCGCTGGCCGGTGGTATAACAATAGACATAGCCAGAGAGGCTCTCAAGGATCAGATACAGCCAGCTGCCGTACGTAAGGTTACCTGCTCTGTTGTTATGGATGTTGTATCCCGCTATTATCATGTCAGCGTTGAAGATCTTAAGAGCAATAAGCGTAATAAGGAAATAACCAATCCCAGACAGCTCGCGATGTATCTGTGCCGCAATATGCTTAACATGACACTGCCGCAGATCGGTCAGGAGTTTGGCAATAGAGATCATACAACAGTCATGCATGCATGCAGCAAAATCAGCGACGACCTCGAGAAGAGACCCGAGCTGGTTAAGGCATTAGATGAAATCAAGAAGAGACTTGCCGGGTGATGTCTTTTATAATGGTAAAAGACGAAAAATCGACCGAAAACGAACATTTGAACAGTTATCCACAATGAATATGTGTATATGTGGATAAAACAGCGTGGATTGTGCTGTGGAAAGTGTTGGGATAAAAATGCAGGTGGAAAACATTAAGAAAAGCACTCTGGTTATCCCGAACTCTATCACCATGTTGTCAACAGCATAAATGTACTGTCCACAGAGGTTATAAGGGTTATACACATAATTAACAGCTCATAAGAAGAACACGAAGAAAAACATATAATGTTATTACTACAGGACAAAACAGCTTATACAGGAGGAAGACAAGATGAAGGTAATATGCTCCAGAGAGAGACTAATGGAAGCAATCAGTATTGTACAGAAAGCTGTAGCGACCAGATCAACACTTCCTATTTTGGACGGTATTCTGATCGAAGCAGGCGAGAATGTTAAGCTCACAGGCTATGATCTTGAGACAGGTATTGAGTGTCAGCTTGAGGCTGATGTTCCCGAAGCAGGAAGTATTGTTGTAAATGCAAGAATGTTTGGTGATATCATCAGGAAGCTGCCTGAGGATGTTGTTACCATCGAGTCAGGCGATAATTTTTCAATTAAGATTGAATGTGGCAGTGCACATTTCTCTATCAAAGGACAATCAGCTGATGATTATCCGAAAATACCGGTTGTTGAGGATGCCCAGCAGCTCAATATGAAGCAGCACCTGCTTAAGGATATGATCAGACAGACAATTTTTGCTGTCAGTACAGATGAGAGCAGACCAACTTTGAATGGTGTTAATTTCAGAAGTGATGAAAAAACAGTGGAAATGGTTTCGATTGATGGCTTCCGTCTTGCTTTGAGAAGAAATGAATTTGAACAGGATCTGCCAAAAATGAATTTTATCGTTCCTGGCAAAGCACTGGCAGAGGTTGGAAGAATTCTTGTCAGTACTCAGGAGGATACAGTTGATATTTATCCTTCACGTAATCATATTATGTTCAACACAGGCAGAGTTAAGCTCGTAGCTCGTCTGATTCAGGGCGAATACATGAATTATCGCAGTATTTTACCCCAGACAGCTGAGACAACAATTACAATATCTCCACAGGCTATGATGGCAGCAGTCGAGAGAGCTTCCTTGGTTATAACCTCTGAGGACAGACGTTATCCTGTTAGACTAACTACTAACGATGAGGACATTCTGACTGTAAGCGCCAGCACTGAGATTGGCACACTTCGTGAAGAAATCGCAGTTAATGTTCAAGGTGGTAAAATAGATATAGATTTCAATCCCAGATATTTCCTGGATGCTCTTAAGGTTATTGATGAGGACGAGATCGCGATTATTTTTAATGGTAATATGGGTCCTTGTGTGCTAAGACCTCTAGACAGCAGTGAGTTTGCTTATTTGGTATTGCCTTTGAGACGCTGATATAAATGCTGATAACCAAAATAAGACTGGAACAATTCAGAAATTATCTGGATCAGCAAATAGAGACCGGCACTGGCGTGAATGTTTTTTATGGAAATAATGCTCAAGGTAAAACGAACATTCTCGAGGCCATATATTTGTGTGCCTGTGCCAGATCTCACAGAACTAGCAGAGATCAGGAGCTGATCATGCGTGATCATGATCAGTACATAATTTCGATTGAGTATATTAATGATAACGGCAGTAGAGATGAGCTTTCGATTCAGTACCTTGATTCAGTTGCAGGTGATCCTCAGCGTCAACGTGCGAGCCGCCTGATTTTTCATAACAGCATGAGAGTAGAACGAATCAGTGATCTGATGGGATTATTTCATGCTGTTATTTTCGCGCCTGAGGATCTAATGCTGGTAAAAGAAGGGCCCTCTACCAGGAGACGTTATCTTGATCTGCTTATTTCTCAGATCAGACCATCCTATTTTCGCAACCTGCAGCAATACCAAAGACAGCTTACTCAGAGAAACAAGCTTCTTAAGGATATAAGAGATACAGGCGTAAAAAAATCATATGATGATCCAATGATGGTGCAGCTTGATGTTTGGACTTCGTCGCTGGCACAGACAGCTGCGGCTCTGATAGAACAGCGGTTGATTTTTTCTGATAGAATCGCTTATTTTGCTGCTGAATCGTTGAATAATATATCGTCCGGAAAAGAGAAGTTAAATGTAAAGTATAGAACAATTAGCGGTATATCTAATATAAATAGTACTAAAGAGATTTCTAGTATACTTTATAACAAACTAAAATCAATAATTTACGAAGATATAGCCAGAGGCAGCACTAATTTCGGACCACATCGTGATGATTTGGAATTGTGGCTTAATGATGAACCACTTAAGCCTTACGCATCACAGGGTCAACAGAGGTCAGTTGTTCTTTCACTCAAAATAGCTGAGCTTAATATAATAAAAGAGGATATTAACGAATATCCCGTTCTTCTATTGGATGATGTTATGTCTGAGCTTGATGAAAAGAGACGTGGTTGTTTATTGGCAAATATTACCGGAGCACAGGTTTTTGTTACTTGTACCGAGGCCGATCATGTTGTAAGTGAGCTTGAAGCGGCATGTACATATATACCTCTTGAGACGGCGAGAAGCTATGACTTTTACCAGGTTGAAGCAGGGAATGTTACTCGTATTATTGATTAATAATTTATGGTTAAGGACTAATTTATCAGTGCTGTTTTAATCGATATTTAGTACTAAATATGATATAATATCAGGGATGCGGTGATATTTTAAGAGCCTGGCACTAATTGAGTTTTATTAGCTTTTATGCCTTCACCGGGTTTTATTCTGATAAGGATGTTTTCATATATTAAATGGAGATGAATAATGTTTTTACACATTGGCGGAGAATACACAGTGCTCGAGAGAAGTATAATCGGTATTTTTGATTTCGATGCCTCAACACATACTGATTCATCTACAATAGAGTTATTGAATATGGCAGAAAACAGACAGCTTCTGGAATATGTGTCACCTGATATTCCACGTTCTTT
The DNA here is from genome assembly GCA_964607635.1 of uncultured Oscillospiraceae bacterium. Classification (GTDB taxonomy): domain Bacteria; phylum Bacillota; class Clostridia; order Saccharofermentanales; family UBA5734; genus JAAYFZ01. The sequence goes on along the minus strand of CAZSLR010000024.1, from coordinate 7,304 downwards.
TGTTTTAACCGAGGATAGGGTATATGTGTCACCTGTTTCTGCTGCTACGCTGAAGACACGTTTATCTGACCGATACGGTATACATAAAATGATAGAAGAGATCGATGAGGTATAGTTAATTATGACGAATGACGATAATTTGAAGGAACTGGTAAGGAGAGCCGAGGAGGATGCGGCTTCGAATGAGGAAGATGTTATTAATTTGGCTGAAAATCCTCATTCTCTTATTGATGATGATTTCACTGAGAATAAGCTAGAGAGTGTCTTGTCTGAAGATTTTGACACCAAAAACTCATCTGCGTACAGTGAGAATGATATACAGGTTTTAGAGGGTCTTGAAGCTGTTCGTAAGAGACCAGGCATGTATATTGGTGATACTGGTGTTAGAGGGCTTCATCATTTAATTTATGAAATCGTTGCCAATTCAGTTGATGAAGCTCTGGCAGGTAGATGTGATACGATCGATGTAACAGTTAATCCTGATAATTCAATAACTGTAATTGATAATGGTAGTGGTATACCTATAGGTCTTCATCCAAAGGTTGGTATTCCGACTGTAGAAGTCGTTCATACAATTCTTCACGCCGGTGGTAAGTTTGGCGGAGGTGCATATAGTGTCTCTGGTGGACTGCATGGAGTCGGTGCCTCAGTCGTTAACGCGCTTTCTGAATGGATGGAAGTTACTGTATATAGGGATGGCAAAGCACATCAGCTTAGGTTTGAGCGTGGCCTGACTGTATCACCATTACAGGTAATTGGTGATTCGGATATTACCGGTACTAAGACTGTTTTTAAGCCTGATTCAACAATTTTTGAGAGTATCGAGATAGATTTTAATCTCATGCTTTCCAGATATAGAGAAATGGCTTTCCTCAATAAGGAGATAACCATAAATCTGTGTGATAACAGAGTTGATCCAGCTGTTACTAAGCTGCTTCACTATGATGGTGGTATAATCTCATTTGTTGAGTACCTAAATAAGCACCGAGAGGTATTACATAAGGTTCCAATCTATATTTCAAGCAAGGTTAATGACAGCTACGTAGAGGTTGCGATTCAGTATAATGATTCCTATGCGGAGAATGTTTATTCATACGCAAATAATATAGCTACTATTGAGGGTGGTACCCACTTAACAGGCTTCAGATCTGCTCTCACTAAGGTCGTTAATGATTATGCCCGTAAATACGCTTTACTTAAGCAAAATGATAAAAATCTGCAGGGTGAGGATGTAAGAGAAGGAATTGGTGCCATCATAAGTGTCAAGTTACCTGAGCCTCAGTTTGAAGGGCAAACAAAAACCAAGCTTGGAAATTCTGAGATAAGAACAGCTGTTGAGAGTGTTATGAACGATAAGCTCGCTGCGTATTTTGAAGAGAATCCATCAATTGCTAGAACAATAATAGATAAGTGTCTCTCCGCTTCAAGGGCTCGTGACGCTGCACGTAAGGCCAGAGAAATGACAAGACGTAAAAACGTTTTGGATTCAAACGCGCTGCCTGGTAAGCTTGCTGATTGTCAGGAGAAAGATCCTACCTTCTGTGAGCTGTTTGTGGTTGAGGGTGATTCAGCCGGTGGTTCAGCCAAGGGTGGAAGAGAGAGAAAGTATCAGGCAATTCTTCCTCTTTGGGGAAAAATGCTTAATGTTGAAAAAGCAAGAATAGACAAGGTCTATGATAATGATAAGCTTTTGCCTATCGTTATGGCTCTGGGAGCTGGTATTGGATCAGATTTTGATTTGACGAAGCTGCGCTATCATAAAATTATACTTATGGCAGATGCTGATGTTGACGGATCACATATCAGAACACTACTTCTGACCTTCTTGTTCCGTCATATGAAACCTCTCGTGGAAGCCGGTCATGTCTATGTTGCCTGTCCTCCTCTGTATCGTGTATATGACGGTAATAATAGCTTTTACGCCTATACAGATAAAGATGTTGAGGAGATTAAAGCTAAAACCGGATGGAAGGATCCAAAGCTTCAGAGGTATAAAGGTCTTGGTGAGATGAGTTCTGAGCAATTATGGGAAACTACAATGAATCCTGAAACCAGAAAGCTTATTCAGATAAAAATAAACGATGCACAGACGGCTGATGAAACCTTCACACTTCTTATGGGTGACAAGGTTGAGCCGAGAAAAGAGTTTATACAGATAAACGCGAAATACGCTGTTACAGATATTTGATCTAAATTTACCAGCTCATAGATTTATGATAGAGCCGCAAGCTATTGATAATAATAGAGTTGCGGCTTTTTCGTTAAATAATTAGGAGCATTGTTTCACGTGAAACTTTGTAGGGTTTGTCGATAAATGGTGCGTTAATTATAGTATATGAAGTAATGAAGTTTGCAGGGGGATGTGATAGAATTATAAGCACGCGAAATGAAGGAGAATTAGTAAATGCCTAATGTACTAGCATTGGTTAATCAAAAGGGTGGAGTCGGCAAGACAACGACCTGTGTCAACTTAGCGGCCTTTTTGGCACGCAAGGGAAAGAAGGTTCTTTTAATTGATATTGATCCACAAGGCAACGCAACTTCGGGTCTTGGTTTTGATAAGAATGA
>CAZSLR010000024.1:0-4636 GCA_964607635.1 uncultured Oscillospiraceae bacterium | reverse complement strand
GTTAAAAAAAGTTTGAACCCGGCATTATACATTTTTGGTGTTATAGTCACGATGTTTGATTCTAGAACACAGTTGGCTCATCAAGTAGCTAATGAGGTTAAAAAATATTTCGGTGATAGAGTTTTCCGTACTATTATTCCTAGGAATGTTCGTTTGAGTGAGGCTCCAAGCTTCGGTAAATCAATATTAGAGTATGATATTAAGTCAAAAGGTGCAGAGTGCTACGATAGTCTGGCAAAAGAAGTGATCAAACGTAATGCCAGTATGACTCATTGAAGAGGGGTGAAAGCATAATGGCAAAAACTTTAGGATCAAATGGAAACAAAATTACAAACAAGACGTCGTCTGCAACAGCAGCTTCTGTTTCTAAGGACACTGGATTGAAAGGTCCAACATCAAAAAGCAAAGGGTTAGGCAAGGGCCTGGGTGCTTTGCTTCAAACAGTGGATATCCCTGATGAAAGAGTTAAGGACGCAGTAATGGAGCTGAAAATAAACGACATCAGCCCAAACTCTGAACAGCCAAGGAAAAGGTTTGACCAAGAGAAACTTGAGGAATTATCCGCTTCAATCAAAGAAAACGGGATTATCCAGCCAATTATAGTCTGTAGAAATCAAAATGGCGATGGCTATAAGATCGTAGCTGGTGAGAGAAGATGGCGGGCATCGAGATTGGCCGGTTTGAAGATAATACCGGCTATAGTTCGCGACTTAACAGATCTGCAGGTTCTTGAACATGCGCTGATAGAAAATATTCAGAGACAAGATCTGAATCCGATTGAAGAGGCTGATGCTCTTGATAAGCTGATCAAGGAGCATAAAGTAACTCAGGAGAAGCTAGCTTCGGTTGTTGGAAGAAGTCGTCCTGCAATTGCAAATACCTTAAGACTTCTAAATTTGCCGGAAATTGTCAAAAAGTATGTTATGAATGAAGATATTTCAGCTGGTCACGCCAGAGCAATTCTGTCGTTAAAGGAAACTGATTTACAAATAAGAGCAGCGGAAGTAATAATTGAAAAGGATCTTAGTGTTAGAGAAGCTGAAAAATTAGTTAAGGTTATAGAGAAAGAACCAAAGAAAAAGCCAGAAAAACAGTTGTCTCAGGCATATTTGCTTAGTATTAAGAATGTTGAAGCAGATCTGGCAAAAATACTTGGGACAAAAGTAAAATTGAAGGATAAACAAGGAAAAGGCAGTATTGTTATTGATTATTATTCAAATGAAGATTTAGACAGAATTATAGAGCTGTTGAAGTAATAAACTGTGCCTCAAAACACCTTAAGAAGCATTGTATACCAGTGGTTTTAGTTGGTTTGAATATGCGACATCCAAAGTGTTGACAAAAGCTTATTCGTGTTATAAACTATTCGAGCACGATAAGCCGTGGAGAGATGGTCGAGTTGGTTTATGGCACCGGTCTTGAAAACCGGCGAAGGTTTATAGCCTTCCGAGAGTTCGAATCTCTCTCTCTCCGCCACAAAGAAGCACCGCAATTCTGACAAAGAGCTGCGGTGCTTTATTTCTTTTGTAAGTATTAGTAAGGTTCCTTCAAAGAGATAAAAAGAGTAGTGTATAGCTAACAACACTCAATATCTTATAGTGATTCAATGAACTTATTTTGGGCTTGCTGTATGGGTATTTCCTTATCTTGCAAGATCTTTTGGATCATCTGGAATTGCTTAGGACGTTTAATTTTGAGTGTTGTTGTCTTGATCAGCTCGTTGTCGGTCAGCAAAATATAACGAATGCCTTTGTAAACAGGCATTCCCTGATTTATAGCCTGTACAGCCTTCTTAATATGCTTTGCCCAGGTATCATCATCCGCGCCCACGAGCTCGGGCAGTTGATCTCTTTCTATTCTGATCAGAGCACAAATATCTACACCATCTTTGCTCCCAGGTTGTCCCCAAACCATAGTTTCAGCAATACTCGGCACCTGGTTGAGTAACTGCTCAATCTCCTCGGGAAAAACTTTTTTGCCATTATTAAGAACGATCATGGATTTTGCTCTGCCTGTAATTTTTAATGCACCCTTCTCGTCTATTTGACCAATATCGCCAGTTCTAAGCCAACCATCAGGTGTAATAACTTCAGCTGTAGCCTCTGGATCATGATAATAGCCTAGCATGACACAATCGCTTCTGGTAAGGATTTCTCCAATAGCATCAGGCTGATCTTCCGTTACATCTATAGCAACTTCTACTTCAGGCAGCGGCGGTCCTACTGTACCAATAGCATTATGCTGACGATGACATGCGGCAATTACGGGAGAAGCCTCTGTCATCCCATAGCCCATATAAAACTCGATTCCGAAGTCGTTGAAGGTCTGCACGATCTCAGCGTCTATATTTGCAGCCCCAACTACTACAAGTCTGAGCTTGCCGCCAAAAGCAGATAGAATCTCACTGAAAATCCTCCGTCTTACATCGAGACCAAGATAAGACAGTCTTCTGGCTATTGGTCTCAAGACACTTATCAAACCAGCTTTGCCGCTGCTTTTCAAATTCTTCTGCAGTCTAGAATACATATTCTCAAACAATACTGGAACAGCTATCATGCACTCTATCTGCCATTCCTGCATGTTTTTCATGATATATCTAAGACCGTCCGTGAAGCATATGCTAACGCCTGAATATAGCATATAAAGCATGCCTACTGTATTTTCAAAGGTATGGTGTAAGGGAAGAAGTGATAGGGCTCTCTCACCAGGATACAAAGGAAGTATTCCGCTGATACTGCGAATGTTTGTACAAATATTCTTATGGCTGAGCATGACGCCTTTTGCGGAGGCTGTTGTACCTGATGTGAAGAATATTGCGGCCATCGCGTCCGAGTCAATTTCAATATCCAGAAAACTGCGGTTGCCTTTTTTGATCAAATCAGAGCCATTTTCTAACAAATCAACCATGCTAAGAAAACGCGAATCAATAGCGACATCCTCTGACCTGAATGTTTCATTATCCATACATATTAGGTGCTTAAGAGTCTTATTATGCTTTGCTATCTTATGGACGATTTCAGCTTGTTTTAGACCATAAAAAAGCACTTCTGCTGAAGATCGATCAAGTAAAATCTCGATTTCTCTGGCAGGTAGAAGCTTATCAAGTGGAACAACTATGCCACAGCCATTGATAGAACTGTTATATGCGACTGACCATTCATAACTATTATCCCCATAAACAGCTATTTTTGCATCAGGCTCGATCCCAAGAGACTTCATTGCTGTACCAAGCGCATTAATATCAGATAGAAGCTGTGGATAGGTTTTTGTTATCTCATTATCTTCAGGCTTACGTCTAAATCTATATGCTATGAGGTCGGTATGTCTGTCTGCACATTGTCTGAGCATGTCCATTAAGTTGCTAAATGGCCATGCTTCGAAATATCTCTGTCCGGTAATAACACGCATCTGGCGAAGCTCCTTTCGATCCTGGAGAAGTAAAATATTAGTCTATAAGTACACTAAAATAGATTCTAACATTTACTTGTTATCGACGCCACTTATGCTGTTTAGAGGTCAGACAAAACTATTTGAGTCAAAAATCCTTATTGCGATATATTTTACTTGTAAAAAGATAACTGATAAAACTAATTATCAGAGAAAAACCAATAATCAGTAATGCTATATCATTCTCATTCATCTTTGCTAATGTATTTTGCAGGCCTGATGAAATCTGTAAATCTGACAGGAGTTGACCTCCGAAGAATAGTGCGAAGAACAAGACAAGAGATACAATTCGCAGTTTTTGATAGCCAAATAAGTAGTACAAGGGCAAGTATATTGACACACAGAGTGTTGTAATTAACAAGCAAATGCTGATCACTGATAGATCTGGTAATTGTAAGTCGACAGGTAGAGTCCCGTTTCTGTACCAGGCTAGAACAGTATCTGTTATATACTTCGCGGCAATTCCGAAGACAAAAGCTAATAACTGGACAACAAAGGCTGTTAAAAACTTGCTGATAATGACAGCTCTTCTGCTTATCGGCATAATACCTGTCATTTTATCGGCCTTGTACTTATCCTCATAGGCTAATAATGATATAAAAATCATATATACTGTCGCTGCTGAGGCCGCTGTCATCGATATCGCGAAATCAGGGAACATGTGGGGAAGAATCAAGCTATAGGCTGCCACAAATAGAAGGTATCGTTTTGTGATTGTTAAGTTCATTATAACCAGTGAAAATAAATGCCTGATGCTTCTATTTCTATTTTGAACAGCAGACCTTGGGAGAGTAATTGAGCTTTCATAGTTATTTGACATTTATCTATCACTCCTTACATAATAAAGCATTATCTTCTCTAGATCGGGTTTTTCGATTAAAACAGAATCTGTGAAACGCGCAAGTATCTCCTGCTTATTTGAAGCTAAGGCTTCGAAGCCATATGAACTGCGATTAATGCTAACGAAAAATTTCTCAGTATCATTGTCCAGCAGATCGATCGGACCTTTGACAATACAATGTCTGTTTAGGAGGACATCCTTCTCTTTAAAAAGAAGAATTCTGCCATTGTTTATCATAATGATATAGTCAGCTATTTTATCCAGATCTGATGTAATATGAGTCGAAAAAATAACAGACTTGGACTCATCAACCATGTATTCCTGGAGTATTTCCAAAAGCTCCTCTCG
>CAZSLR010000023.1:0-15763 GCA_964607635.1 uncultured Oscillospiraceae bacterium | reverse complement strand
AGAAGATCCTGTTATGGGCCAAGGCCGCTCTGGCTGCCGGTACCATGAAGGGTAAATCATATGTCAATATCGGCGGCACCTGTATGGGTATTGCCGGTTCCTATATCGACGCTCAGATGTTCCAGGAATATTTCGGTCTTCGTACTGAATGGCTGGATCAGGTTGAGATCGAGCGCCGCATAGTAAATAATATCTTTGATCAGGAAGAATTTGCGAAGGCTGTAGCCTGGCGTGAAGAGTACTGCAAGGATGGCTGGGACAAAAACGATGGCAGCCCTTATCAGCACACTCGTGAGCAGAAGGATGAGGAATGGCTGCGCGTAGTTAAGCAGACACTTATTATCCGCGATATCATGATTGGCAACCCTAAGCTGGCTGAGCTTGGTTTCGAGGAAGAAGCCTGCGGCCGCAACGCCATCGTTGGCGGTGTTCAGGGACAGCGTCAGTGGACCGATCATTTTCCTAACCACGATTTCACAGAGGCTATTCTTAACTCATCCTATGACTGGAATGGTATCCGTGAGCCAATGATCCTGGCTACTGAGAACGATACATTGAACGGCTTGTCCATGCTGCTGGGTCATCTAGTTGCTGACAGTGCTTCTGTTTTCGCTGATGTCCGTACCTACTGGAGCCCCGACGCGATCGAACGCGTAACCGGCTGGAAGCCTGAGGGTGCTGCTTCTGATGGATTCATTCATCTGATCAATTCCGGTGCGGCTTCACTTGACGGCTGCGGCAAGATGCAGGACGCAGACGGCAAACCAGTCATGAAGCCCTTCTGGGAGGTTACCAGTGAGGATGCCGACGCTTGTCTGGCAGCAACCCAGTGGTGCCCGGCCGACAACGGTTATTTCCGCGGCGGCGGCTATTCATCGATGTTTGAGACTCAGGCTGAGATGCCTGTTACCATGGTTCGTATCAACAAGATCGAGGGTCTAGGTCCTGTTCTGCAGATAGCTGAAGGTTATACCACCGTTCTGCCAGATCACGTCAACCAGACATTGCAGCAGAGAACTGATCCGACCTGGCCGACGACCTGGTTTGTCCCCCGCACAACAGGCGAGGGCGCCTTCAAGGATGTCTACAGCGTAATGGCCAACTGGGGCGCCAATCACGGCTCCTTCAACTATGGCCATATCGGCGATAAGCTGATCACTCTTGCAAGCATGCTGCGTATGCCTGTTGCTATGCACAATGTCCCGGCTGATCGCATCTATCGTCCACATGCCTGGGCCGCTTTCGGTACAGTTGAAGCAGAGAGCGCTGACTATCGCGCCTGCGAAACATACGGTCCTCTGTTCGGCTGATAATTGATCAAGCTAGTACATGGCTGGTCCGGCGGTCAGTCATGTCACTGTCAGCATGTGCAAGCGTAAGAAGCATTTGATGATAACAGTATAATCTTGATCGACTAAATTTAAGAACCGTTTTCTCCCTGTTTTGAGTCTTTTCAGGGTAGGAGACGGTTCTTTTTGTTATAATATTCTGGTATGTATAAGCTTATTTTTTAGACATCTCAAAGTATATTCTGAATGGGAGGGATCAATTTGGATTTTTCAACGATCGCCAACTCTGGTTTCATGTACACACTAGGAGCCGCGGTTGCTCTTTTCATCACGCTGCTCTCTGCCGCGTTCCTGGCAAAAGCCTGGCGAGCCGGTGTCAACAAGGGTATTGACAGGGCACTAATGCGCAAGGTCATCCGCTCAAGTGCTGTCTTCACGATCGTCCCCTCGATCGCGATACTGCTCGGCCTGATTACCATGGCCGGCGGTCTGGGCGTACCTTTGCCCTGGATTAGGCTAAGTGTTATCGGTTCAGTTCAATATGAGCTGATAGCAGCAGACAGCGCGGCCAGAGCCGCAGGGCTGCCTGAGCTGCTTCTTCGCAACATGACACCAGAGGTATTCGCGTCTATAGCGATCGTCATGACAGTTTGTATTCTGGCTGGACCTCTATTCAACATATTTTTCCTCAAGGGTTATCTCGGCAAGGTGAAGAACATGCAGCAGAAGGATAATACATGGGGCAAGCTGGTGGTCTCTTCTCTGTTTATGGGTATGATCTGCACCTTCCTCGGCAACCCTATCATCACGATCAGACAGACGCCGCGCGCCGGTTGGATCGCGATGCTCGTAATGGTAGTAGCAGCCGCGGTCTATGCGATCTGTGACTATCTGGTTCAGAACAAGAAGCAGAAGTGGCTGGATGGCTTCATGCTGCCGATCAGTATGATCGCCGGAATGGTCACAGCTGGATTCATCGGTTGATAGGAGGAGGCATAAACGTATGAGTGAAAATAGTATAACTGCCGTAGGGCAGTCAACAGTAAGAAGTGCATACAGTGAGAGCATACATTTCTTCGGCCGCCTCTGGACGGGGCTGGCAGTACTGCTGCTGCTGGCGATTCCTCTGGCATTCTGCGTATATTATCAGGTTATTCCGGATGGCGGTGCGATCATCGCCGGACTGCTGCGAGTCGCGGTCATCTATATCCCGATCGGCGCGATCGAGGCGGTAACCTTCGGCCCGATGCTGGGTGGCGGCGCTTCCTACCTGGCCTTCATCACTGGTAATCTGACTAATCTCAAGATTCCCTGTGCTATCAGCGCTTTGGAGCAGGCCAAGGTCGAATCCGGCAGCGAAGAGGCAGATATTCTGTCGACACTTTCTGTCGCAGCCTCGGCGCTGGTCACCAATCTGATCCTCATCCTGGGCGTGCTGATGCTGATACCGCTAACACCAATATTACAGTCACCCTTACTGGCGCCGGCTTTTGCCAATGTGGTTCCTGCGCTCTTCGGCGCGTTGGGTTATATGTTTATTTCACGCAACTGGAAGCTGGCCATACTGCCTCTGGCATTCATCCTGATTCTATTTATCGTGCTGCCGGTCAATTTGGCCAACACTATCAGCGGCGGCCTGATACCGATAACAGTTCTTATCACGATCGCCGGCGCGAGATTTCTCTACAAGAGGAAGCTGGTATGATCAATTGATCTCATCGGAAAATATATGTTGGCAAAAGGAGTGCTTAGGGCAATGAGTGGTGACAGAGAAAACAGACTATATAACGAGCTGCTGGAGCGGACCGCTTCTGAGCATCTGGCTAAGATGATCCGCTGTCGGACCGTATCGCTTGAGAGCGGCGGCAGCAGGGACGAATTCGATAAGCTTCAAGAACTGCTTAGTAGTATTTACCCGGAGTCTTTTGCGGCCTGCGAGCTGATCAGAGTCGAGGAGCTGACACTTATCCTGCGGTGGGCGGGACGTAACCGGCAGGCAGGGCCGGTTATTCTGATGGCGCATCAGGATGTTGTCGAAGCGACTGGCGAATGGACTCATGATCCGTTTGGCGGCGAGATAGCTGATGGCTATGTTTGGGGGCGTGGCGCTATCGACGACAAGGGCTGTCTCTGTGCTGTTATGGAGGCAGTCGAGAGGCTCATAATCGCCGGGCACAAGCCGCAAACTGATATTCTAATCGTAATGTCGCATAACGAGGAGCCAATGGGCAATGGCGCACCGGCGGTCGTCGAATGGCTGCGCAAGCATGATATCGTGCCGGCGATGGTTCTCGATGAGGGCGGCGCGATCGTCGATTCTGTGCTCCCTGGAGTAAAGGGATCAACTGCTATGATCGGTACAGGCGAGAAGGGCTATATCAATGTACGCTTCATTGCCAGATCGCGTGGCGGCCATGCCAGCACACCGCCGATAAGCTCACCGTTGGGCCGACTCGCGGCAATGATCGATACCATCGAGAGGCGTCCGCCTTTTCCGGCCAGACTTGATCCTGTTGTCAAGGACCTGTTTAAGCGAATGGCGCCGCACATGTCGGGCGCTCTGAAATTTGTTTTTGGAAATCTCTGGCTAACAGCACCGATCCTGCCGCGTTTGCTTGCGAAAATGGGTGGTGAGGCCCGAGCACTGGTGATGACGACCTGTGCTTTTACAATGGCAAAAGGCAGCGGCGCTCCCAATGTCCTGCCGGAGCAGGCAGAGGTCACAGCAAATCTCAGAGTTGCCGTCCATCAGACTGTCGAAGAGGTAATGGTGCAGCTGCGCTCGATAGCGGGCCGATACGAAATTGATTGTGAGCAGATCTATGCTCATGAGCCTACTGTCGGCCGTTTGCTTGATAACGAACAGGCAGAACATCTTATAAAAGTAATCGAACAGATATATGAGGGTGTAAGCTGTGCTCCGTACTTGATGCTGGCAGCAAGTGACTCTCACCATTTCAGTCAGCTTACTGACAAGGTGTTTAAGTTTACGCCTTTTCACCTGACCAAGGAGCTGAGGGGCGGGATACACGGTATCGATGAGAAGCTGCCGACAGCCGAGCTGGCCCGAGCAGTCATGTTTTACGAGGAACTGATCAGGAGTCTGCCTTCTTTTTGACATCTATCAGTCTGGCTCCATCCTGGAAGAAGAAGCGGCAGCCGAGAATCAGGAAGGTTATGATCGTCAGAGAGAGACTGCCCAGTATCGCCAGCATTATTCCTATCTGATAGCGGATAGCAGTGGTCGGCAATGTACCTGAAAGAATTTGTCCTGTCATCATCCCGGGTAGCGAGATAATACCCATACCGACCATTGAGTTGATGGTCGGCAGAAGCGCTGTGTCGAAGGCCTGATTGATCAGAGGTCTGGTTGCCTCTCTGGGCGTAGCGCCTAGCATAAGGCTGTTTTCGATCATGTCTCTTCTACTGTACATATCTCCATAGAGACGGTTAAGAGCCAGTGTGATTCCTGTCATCGAGTTACCGACGATCATGCCGCTGATCGGGATAAGGTACTGGGGATTATACCAGGGTCTTATACCGACAATAATAACTACAAACAGCAACGCTGATACAAGGCTGCCACCGAAGAGGGCGGAGGCAACCAGAATTTTCATTCTGCCGGACATAATGTAGGGGACACGCTTATAAACATTTGCAGTCGCGAAGCTTAGCATGATCAGGAGCATCAAAGAGCTCAGCCACCATTTGGGATTCTCGAAGATATAAAGCAGCCACCAGCCCATCAGCATAAGCTGGATGGTCATACGCACAGACGCGATCAGAATCAGCTTCTCGCGCTTGATGCCACGCAAACGCACGATCAGAAGAAGTAAAATGACAAATATGTAAGCAATGGATAATTGCAGCAAGGAAAGATCGATTACATCATTCATACGATCCTACCCCCATCCATTGAGATTAGCTGCTGAGCATATTCCTCAGCCAGCTCGACCGCATGTGTCACCATGATCAGCTGCTTATTGTTCTCGCGGATCCAGTTAACGATACTATCCATGATCCGCTTCTCATTTGCAGGATCAAGCGCCGCGCTTGGCTCGTCCAAAAGGTATACAGGTGAATCAAGCAGAATCACTCTGCCGAGACTGATGCGCTGCTTCTCGCCGCCTGATAATCTCGCCGTATCATCATCCAGCTTCAGCTTAAGATACATTCTATCAAGTACCTCCTGAAGTTTAGAATCATCCGGCCGCTCACGATGCTGAAAACTAAGACCAGCCAACAGATTGTCACGAACAGTACCTTCATAAATTACAGGAGCTTGGGGCAGCATCGTCACCTCTCGCCGAAGCTCAACAGCAGATATCACACTGACATCAGTTTTATTGTAGTAAACAGCACCGCTGTCAGGCTGCTCCATTTTGTTCAGCATTCTAAGTAATGTTGATTTGCCGCAGCCTGATGGTCCGATCAGACATACAATCGGATCAGCCATACTGACAAGCTCAATATCAAGAATATTCTTAAACTTAAGATCAACAACCTCAAACAATTCGTTATCTCCTTATCTTCTTAAAATCTACGGGGTGAGATCTCCACGAAATACTGCCTGGAAAACCAAAGAGGCTGAACCATATAGAGGCGCTTTTTCCATGTGCTGAGCCAGACTGATCTTAACACTGCGTGCTTTCTTCTGAAAAATGCCCTTGTTGACCTCGTTCTCAAGCTCTAAGATCTGCTCCGCGACCAGTATCGCCCCCTCATGTCCGAGTAAAATTATATCCGGATCGAAAATATTAACGAGATTGATCAGACCAGTCTGCAATGCCCGCATATAATCCGGCAGCCACTTATCTCGAAAATCTTTATCCCGGCTCTGGTTCATAAGCTCATCAAGACTGCTTACCTTCATCCTGTCGAATAAAACGGGCAGACTGATGTATGTCTCAAGACAGCCGCGGCGCCCGCAATGGCAGTCAGGACCATCCATCTGAATGCTCATATGTCCTACCTCTCCACCATAGCCGTCGCTGCCCTGGAAGATGCGACCATAGGCGATAACACCGGCACCGATACCGTTGGTCAGACCGATATATAAACAGTGCTGCTGTCCACACGCGGCTCCATAAAGATGCTCCGCCCAGGCTGCAGCGTTCATGTCATTATCCAGCCAGACCGGCAGACCAAAAGCACTGCTGACCATAGCCTGCAGATCGACCATTTCCAGGCCGTAAAAATTAGGCGGATCAAGCAAAATACCCTGCTTGATATCTAACGGACCTATTGAACACAAGCCGGCGCCAATAATAGTTAAATCTTTAAAATCCCTACTCAGCACGTCTTTTATAAGGGTAGACATACTGGCAAAAGTCTCATCCAAAATTCGTTTGTTTTCTTTTGGTTCTTTCTCCTGGTTCATAGTAAGGTCCAGCTTCCAGGACTTATATATATGGCCGGTAATATCGGCGATTACTGCTTGTAAAGCATCTCTGGACAGATAAATTCCTAAGGCTGCGAACTTTTCAGCCTGAATGCGAAGTTCCAAAGATTTCCTGCCGGCAGTCCTACCAGTATCCGGCAGCCCCTCTGCCTTCGGTTCTGTGCTCTCTGTTTCTACTAGTAATCTCTCTTCTAGAAGCTCAGATACGATATTACTGATCGCCATCTTACTGAGGCCAAGATATCTGGTAAGATCAGATCTTGTTGCTGATTTGTTGAGAGCCAAATAGCGGAAAACACTGGCCCTGTTAGCGTTCCTGATATACTGCAGGTTTTTTGCTTTTCTGCCGTGATTGTTTCTTGTCATAAAACACCCTCGTTCTACTGCCGACAAATTGATCCATCAGGTTATATCATAACAAAACATTTAATTTTTTGCTCTTATAATAATAGCATAGTGCATGTATGTATTTGGTTTATTGTAAACACTATTTACAAATATATTTGACGATGGTACTATTTAGGTGTCGAGTTGATTGATTATTGAGGAGAAATGTAATGAACAGCAAACCACTCATAGCCGTTTTTGGCGGCGGAAATATCGGCAGAGGCTTCATTGGCCAGTTATTTGTACAGGCAAATTATGATGTGGTTTTCATAGATGCCGCTAAATTTTTGGTAGATGAGCTTAATAGAGTCAAATACTATAATTTGCAGCTCGTGAGCAATGAGAGTGAACAGGTTCTGCGGCTTGGCCCGGTCAACGCCTGCCTGATCTCTGATGTGCAACAGGTAAACAGTATCATCGCGCGAGCTGACATCATGGCTACGGCAGTCGGTGTTCCAATATTGCCACATATCGCTTCAACTCTCGCTGGTGGAATCAAAGCCCGGCGAGCTACCGGCAATCTCAAGGAGCTTGATATTCTTGTCTGCGAGAACAAGCTTGGAGCAGGTGAATATCTTAAGTCTCTGATTCTTGAGGCCGATCCGGAGCTTGAAATGATGCTTAACAGCAAGGTAGGTTTTGTCGAAACCTCGATCGGCCGAATGGTCCCGGTACTCAGCGATCAGGACAGATCACAAGATCCTCTGCTGATCAGGAGCGAACCATATTCTGAGCTGCCGGTCGATGCCGCCGGTTTTCGCGGTCAAATCCCTGAAATCAAGACGCTTCATCCATTTACACCATTTCACTTCTATCATGAGCGCAAGCTTTTCATACATAATATGGGGCATGCTTCCACAGCCTACCTTGGCTGGCTCGCAGGAGCAAAAACAATTGATGAAGCTATTTCAGATCCACAGCTGCGTGGTCTTGTTGAAGAAATAATGAGACAATCCGGCCGGGCGTTATCAACAAAATATAAGGTTGATTATACACAGCTTGAAAATCACATTCAGGATCTGCTGTCTCGCTTTGCCAACAAGAAGCTCGGCGACACCGTTGCCAGAGTAGGACGTGACCCGCTTCGCAAGCTGGACGCTGATGATCGTCTTGCCGGCGCGCTGAGGCTGATCGTCGAAAATGAAGAGGAGCCAAATCAGCTTGCGAACGTTATAGCGGCAGCACTTCTATTTTCACCAGAGGGTGATCCGACAGCTATTGAACTACGAAATATGCTGGATCAGCAGGGAATAGATACGCTTCTTGTGAATCACTGCGGTTTAGGCGATACTAAGTATGACAGATGGCGTCGACAGATCGCCGCGCAGACAGCACTGCTGATGTCTATATTCCCAAAGCTCTATTAACTATCAGGTTATTTTTTGAATATTTACTTATAAGCCATAAGGAGGCCTGGAAATGCCAGACAACACAACCTCGTCCTCACGCGAATCACTTGAAAACAGCCCTGATATTATTGTTGCCGGTCATATATGCCTCGATCTGCTGCCGACCTTTGATAAGAAGCAATCAGCTTCTTTGGCTGAGATTTTTGTGCCAGGCAAGCTTAACCATGTTGGCGAGTCAGTTCTCTCAAGCGGCGGCACTGTATCAAATACAGGTATCGCACTGAGGCAGCTTGGATTTTCGACTGGTCTGATGGCCAAGATCGGTGATGATCTGTTCGGACAGGGATTGCTGAAAATTCTCGAGGACTTCAGCAGCGGCCTTCAGCTGATAGTGGACTCAGCCAGCAGCACATCATATTCTTATGTGATCGCGCCTCCAGGTGTGGATAGGGTCTTCCTGCATCATCCAGGTGCCAATGATACCTTCTGCAGTCAGGATCTGGATTATGAGAGCATTGCCCGATCCAGATTGTTCCATTTTGGTTATCCCCCTCTAATGAAGCGCATGTATGAGGACGGCGGTATTGATTTGGCAGCGATGATGAAGCAGGTCAAGGCCTCAGGTGTTACAACATCTCTCGATATGGCCTATCCGGATCCAGATTCACCTGCCGGCCGTGCTGACTGGATGCAGGTGCTGGAAAACGCTTTGCCATATACAGACGTTTTCCTGCCGAGTCTGGAGGAGCTGTTATATATGCTTGACCGTCAAGAATTCGATCGCCTGGTTGCAGCTGGTCATGAAACGGGTAAAAGCTTCATCTCCTTATTTGATATGAACAAACTACCTCAGCTGGCAGACAAGGTTCTTGATCTGGGCTGCGCTGTGGTTGTAATCAAGCTTGGTTACAAAGGTCTGTTTATCAAGACTTCAGATACCGATCGTTTAGCATCAATTGGTAAAGCGGCGCCAGCTTCACTTACTGATTGGGCTGACAGCTGTTGGTTCGCGCCCAGCTTCCTAGTCAAGGAGATCGCTTCTACAACAGGCGCAGGCGATGCCAGTATTGCTGGTTTCCTTGCCGGACTATTGTCTGGACAGTCATCATGGCGATCGCTGCAGCTTGCCTGCGGTGCCGCGGCGCAGAAAATTCAGGTCAGAAAATCCTTCGGCGGAATCGACAATGTGGAAACATTGCTGCAGAAAATAGCGGCCTGGCCACATGAGCAAATAAATGATATTCCAGCCAGCTGGAGCTTCGACAGCGATAAGCGCATCTGGCGCGTCTGAACAATAAAACAGCTCACAATGGCAAAAGCCGCCCGCTCCCAAACAATAAACTGGGAATAGGACGGCTTTTGCCAATATATTTTGAGCTTATCTAAGTGATTGTTTGCTCAGACCTTGCTGCTGCGGTTCTTCTTAACGTTGTCAACATAAACAGCGATTAGAATAACGACGCCCTTTACGATGTACTGCCAGAAGCTGTTGACGTTCAAAAGATTAAGTCCGTTATTCAGAACACCGATGACAAGACCACCGATGACTGTGCCGCCGATCTTGCCGACACCACCACTCATGCTGGTTCCACCGAGCACGACCGCCGCGATGGCATCCATCTCAGCGCCGTCCCCAGCCGTCGGCTGGCCGGAGAACATACGTGATGCCAGAACTACGCCGGCAACGCCCGCGAGGAATCCGCTGAAGGCGTAGGCGAAGAAGAGGACCTTGCCTGTTTTGATACCCGAGAAATTGGCTGCCTGTCGGTTGCCACCGACCGCATATATATGACGGCCAAGCTTGCTTCGGTTCATTATCAGGTATGTTATAAACAGAATAACTACAAGATAAATAACAGGTGTCGGTATTTTGCTGACATAGCCCGCACCGATGAAGTTAAAGTCATCGGACATAACACGAATCGGCTGACCACCTGTATATACATAGGCTGCGCCACGTGCGATGTTCATTGTTGAGAGCGTTACGATAAAAGGAGGAATACTGGTCTTGGATACGACCAGTCCGTTAAAGGCACCTACGGCCAGACCGGTTAGTAAGCCAGCGGCCAGTGCCAGCGGTACAGGTACATTGTTGAAGGCTATAAGGCCACC
This sequence comes from uncultured Oscillospiraceae bacterium, assembly GCA_964607635.1. Taxonomy (GTDB): domain Bacteria; phylum Bacillota; class Clostridia; order Saccharofermentanales; family UBA5734; genus JAAYFZ01. The sequence goes on along the minus strand of CAZSLR010000023.1, from coordinate 5,225 downwards.
AGTGACGACACCGGAAAAAGCAATCGTCGAACCAACAGAAAGATCAATACCGCCAAGTATGATGATCATGGTCATCGGCAGTGCCAGATATAAGTTGGTAGACAACTGGCGTAGAACATTCAACAGATTTTTCGATGTAAGAAATACATCTGTTCTCCAGGTAAGGAATATACATAACAGCAGGAAGCCGATCAATATACCTAGGTTTTCTCTAAAAAATTGCAGGATCGATAGCAGTAAACGCATAACGAAGTTTTGCTTATAACCTGCTCTTGTTGCATTTTCAGCTGACATAGCGTGAACCTCCACTCATAATCATAAATTTTAATATCACTCTTACATGGCCGACGTAGCCAGATGCATTATCTTCTCCTGCGAGAGCTCTGCGCGATCAAGACAACCTGCTACAATACCGTTGCTCATAACAACAACGCGATCGCTCATATTGATTACCTCAGGCAGCTCCGATGAGACCATGATAATTGAAACGCCTTGCTTGGCCAGTTCATTCATGATCGCATATATTTCTGCCTTGGCACCGACATCGACACCTCGTGTCGGTTCATCAAGAATCAATATATTCGGTGCTGTTGCCAGCCAGCGGCCAATAACGACCTTCTGCTGATTACCACCGCTGAGATTGCCGACCACCTGACTAAGACTGGGAGTTTTTATCGACATGTCATCAACATATTTCTGCGCGATATCAATTTCCTTCGAGGAGTTAACAAATACGCCATGCATAAACTCCTCAAGAACCTTAATAGTCGTATTGAACTGGACACTCTGCTGCAGGAAGAGTGCTTCCTCCTTACGGCTCTCAGGAACCAGTGCCAGGCCATTTTTCATCGCCTGCTGCGGATTCTTGATATCGACCTTCGTCCCGTTTATCTGTATTTCACCTGATTCAATTGGATCTATTCCAAACAGACAGCGCATGACCTCACTTCGGCCTGCACCGACCAGACCAGCGAAGCCAAGTATCTCGCCCTTTTTCAAATCAAAATTTATGTTTTTCAGGAAGCTGCCGCTACTTAGATCCTTGACCTCAAGAACCGTCTCATCTACAGCGGAGTATGTCCTGGTATAGTAGTTTGTAAGCTCACGTCCGACCATCATCGAAATAAGCTCAGAATTGTCAGTTTCCTTGGTGACCTTGGTACCGACATATTCGCCGTCACGCATTACTGTCACTCGATCAGATATCGTGTTGAGCTCTGACATACGGTGAGATATGTAAATGATACCTACACCCTCTGATTTGAGTCTTCTGATCGTATCGAAGAGGTAATCAACTTCCTTGTCTGACAGCGAAGATGTCGGCTCATCCATAACCAGAATCCTGGAGTTAAAGGATATCGCCTTGATGATCTCAATCATCTGCTGGCTGGCTGTAGTAAGTTTACCGAGCCTTCTGTCAGCTCTTATATTTAGTCCGTAGGCATCCAGAAGCGCCTGAGCATCGCTGTTCATTTTGTCATAATCAACCATGCGCAGAGCGTTCAATGGCTCACGGCCAAGAAAAATATTCTCGGCTACAGTCATGTAGGGAACAAGCACCAGCTCCTGATGGATTATACTGATGCCGTTTTTGTGAGCATCTGAGACGTTAGCGATGTTTACTTGATTGCCATCGATGAAAATTTCACCCTGATCAATGCTGTAGATTCCACCAAGAACCTTGATCAGAGTTGATTTGCCTGCACCATTTTCACCTAGGAGAGCATGAACCTCGCCAGCACGCAGTTCGAAATCTACATTTCTCAAAGCATATACGCCGGGGAACTGCTTATGGATGTTTTTCATTTGAAGAAGGACTGAATTCTCCAAAGATGCACCTTCTTTCCTCTTGCTTTGTTTACGACGTTTCCATTTTTTCAATACGGAAGCGTTCTATCCGTCTGAATGTCGGATAAAACGCTCCGTACGATACTATCTCAGCTAATTACAGTGTAAGTTTGCAGGATAGTCATAACTTGCTTGGTTTCAGGTCAGAATTACTGCCAACCGTCAGTACCGTACTGATCTACATTGTCTGCGTTGATCAGGAAGGTAGGAACTGGTGTTCTCTCTTCATAAGACTCACCCTTAAGTACCTGGTAAGCTACGTCAACTGACATCTCACCGATAGATATTGGTGACTGTGCGCCTGAACCAGCGAACTGTCCGCCTGTTGCGATCTCAGCCTTGGCCTCAGGAGAACCGTCAACACCATAGATAAGAACGTCTGTCATATCAGCTGCTTTGCATGCTGCAAGAGCACCGAGTGCTGTAGGATCATTACCGCCCATGATGGCCAGAATCTCAGGATTTGCCTGGAGGATATCCTCGGTGATTTCCAGTGATGTCTGGAGATCGCCCTTAGCATCCTGCTGAGCAACGATTTCGAAGTTTTTACCTTCGATAGCTTCCATGAAGCCAGCGATACGGTCATTGATAGAGTTCATTGTAGGTGAATCGAGAACAACGATCTTGCCGCCCTCTGGGAATCGCTTTACGAGGTCTTCGCCGCAGACAAAACCAGCGTTCTTATTGTCTGAACCAACATACGCTGTTACGAACTCCATGTCCTTGACCTCTGTATCGAAGTTGATTACAGGGATCTCTTCAGCCTTAAGTGCCTCAAGAGCAGGACGGATGCCTTCCCAGTCAACCGGGTTAAGGAAGATAGCGTCGATACCCTGAGTGATCATGTCTTCTACCTGGTTGATCTGCTTGGTTACATCCATTGCAGGATCTGTAGTGATCAGTGTATCGCCGTTAGCTTCTACCTTGTCACGGATTGATTTCTCAAGAATGATAAAGAAAGGATTGTTCATGGTCATACAGGTATAACCAAAGGTGTACTGCTCATCGCCGCCAGCGGCCTCAGTTGTGGTCTCTTCACCACCAGCTGCTTCGGTTGTTGTTTCTGCAGGTGCTGCTGTAGTAGTGGTTGTTGTATCGCTGCCGCCACAGGCTGCCAGAGATACGAGCATAGCAACTGCAATCAGAAGTGCAATGTACTTTTTCATGTCTTTTCCTCCTTCAAATTTCAGGTTTTATTGTACCTGTTGTGTATTATGCACAATTTTCAGGGGAAGTGTAACTGTATTGTGTCACTTGTTTCATATGACATTTATCACAAACAAAATTACATTTATGACATACATTGTTTACAAAGTGATTCGCAACCATCAATCCTTGATGATTCTATCGAGATCCTTCTTCATATATTTGATTCCTTCTTTAACATCTAGATCACCTGCGACTATCTGATAAATCTGTTGATCCATAACTGCCTTCAGATTGGAAAACTTCTTGAAATGCGGATCAAGATAAGAGTTTTCTATTGCCTCTGCAAGAAATACTGAATCAACAGCCTTGCTCTCCAGAACCTCAGGGTGATCTGATTTATAGATCCTGTCTACTATATGACGCTGAGCCGGCAGAGCATAGGTCTCGTTCCAAATCAGCTCCTGTGATTTCTCATCAGTAGTCATAAATTTCATAAACTCAAACGCTAATTGTTTATTGTCCGAGCGCGAGCTCATTCCAAGCTGAACAGTATAGAGTCTTGATGAGCTGTAACCATTCGGTCCTGCCGGCATAGGTACAGCCTCCCATTCAAAATTCTCATACTTAAGTATCCGATAAGGATATGTTCCGTAGGCCCTGTACTCAGGCAGGGAAAACATCTTAAACGCCACCTGGCCACGATCAAACATGGTTTCTCTCAATACTATGCCCAGATTCAGCTGATGCAGACGCTTCATAAAATTGATCGTTTCTGCCAGATAATCGTCATTAAAAGCGATCCTGCTGCCATCATTGGGGAAGAGCTGCCGGTCATTTGTATAGAAGGCATTCTCCCAGTCATAATCATATATACCAAACTGATCGGGGCGGCCGTCATCATCAAGATCCTTGGTAACCCTCTCACTGATCTCGTATAAATCATCCCATGTCCAGTGATCATCATCTATAATAATATTTTCCTTCTCAAGCAAGGTTCTGTTAGCAACCATAAAAGTCGGCGCCACAAGAAAAGGCAGTGTGTATTGATTCCCATAATACTGGCCGGCTTGAAGCGCCCTCTGATAGAAACCTGCCTCATTGAAATCACTTGTAGAATTAATATATGGTGTCAGATCCTCGAATAGTCCGATCGATGAATAGGTGCTGAAGTCCTCCTCCAATACCAGAAATATGTCGGCTTCTTCACCAAGCAGAACCTTCTGTGCCAGCCATTCAGAATAATTGCTGATCATCTGACCTGTTATATAGTTAACTTTTACATCCTGTCCAGGATATTGTTTTTCAAAATTTTCAGCGACCAAATCATAGATTGTATAGGCATTCTTCTGAGGCACGTTCCAGCTTGTACCGGAATAGAGTGCTACATTCAAAACGAGAGGTTGCCTCCTGCTATGATGGTCATACGCGAAACCCACCATAACAGCAATCAGAAGCAAGGCCAACAGAACCAAGGCCAGAAGTCTTTTGCCAGTGGCTATCTTTTTCAATGATATATGCTTGAATTTGTTTTTAGTCATCAGCGTCAATATCCTTCAACATCAGGCTAGATTGCAGGGCGAAGATCGCTATCTGTGTTCGGTCACGCAGATCAAGCTTCTTGAGTATCATACTTATATAATTTCGAACTGTACCCTCACTGAAGTTGAGTTCATTTGTTATTTCCTTGTTGGATAAGCCTCTGCCGATCAGTTGAATGATCTTGATCTCGTTTTTTGTAAGGTCGGCGGATAATGAATCCTCCTTAGCTGCTGTCTGTGATGATGGCATTGTTTTTACCAGCTTGCCAAACATCGAAAAAACCTTCTTGGCTATATCCGGATCTACCGATACGCCCTGATTGTAGACCGTCTCGATCGCTTTTACCAGGTCACCCTTAGTTGTTCCCTTGAGCAGGAAGCCATCAGCGCCGTTTTTCAATGCCTCATAAATATACTCATCATCATCGAAGGTGGTTAGAACTATTATTTTTATCTCAGAATGCTGCTCCTTGATTATCTTAGTGCATTCAATTCCATCAATTTCCGGCATTCTAATGTCCATCAAAATAACGTCAGGCTTAAGCTCGCGCGCCTGTCTAACAGCCTCACGGCCATTTTCTGCCGTTCCCAGCACCTTGATATCCGCCTGTGCGGATAGAATCAGAGACAGGCTCTCCCTGAACAATTCCTGATCATCTACAATCAAAATTTTAATCATATGCTTTCCCC
>CAZSLR010000022.1:3012-15817 GCA_964607635.1 uncultured Oscillospiraceae bacterium | reverse complement strand
ACATAAATGCAGCCACAACAGCTCATCTGTTGTGGCTGTTTTAGCTTCTATGGTATTATGGCTTATAAACTGGTCTTGTAATGATCAGACATCAGGGGGACTTCCTATGACCGGACGAAACTGGTTCAGACGAGATGTGATTATTCCACTGCTGTTTCTAGGCGGATTTGGCTATGGACTTTATTTTGTCTGGCAGAAAATAACTGAGCAGCCGGATCTTGCTGACAATCGATTATTGAACTATTTACTATTAGCCTGCCTAATAATTTATATACTATTGGCTTTGGTTACGCTTCGTCATGCGGCAGCATCGTATTCACTTGAGAGGTTTAATCCAGGCAATCCTCAGAGTATAAACAGACTTATGAAAATGAGGCGCTTTGGGTTGAGTCGTGGTATCGCGTCAAGGATGCGCAGCTGGGCGGCGCCAGCAGATGAAATAGGTCAATGGCTTATATCCAAGGGCTATGGTCCGGCGGCGAGAACACCTCATGGCAGAGTTTTTGAAAAAAACAAGCTGATCAATATACCTGGACAAACTCGTCATTGTGACAGAATATTCTTGTTGGAGCATGATCTATTGAATGTTCTGGTAGTTGATCAGCTCCTTCGTGATAGTATCAAATATGTTAGACAACGCACTGATGCCCCTTCTCCTCGTAATCTCCTGATACTGATCATGAACCGTGATGATAAAATTGAAGCGGCATCCGCAGCTGCAGGTGTAGTCAATTTTCTTGGCAAATTTGAGGGCGGAACCTTAGGTGTCATGCTGCTTGATATAAGACATGGCCGACTTTATTATCCAATAGACAGATCGCTTCAGCCCAGAGGTCACAGAAGATTTCAGGATCTGATGCGTTTGAGTATTTTGAATTATCTTAGGAAGAGCCCTCAACAGGTTAGAAAACCGGAACAAATGCCTCTAAGAAGCGAGGCCTCGATCAGACGGTTTAAGCCTATGGCTAACAGTTCCGATCAGACAAATGATCATAAACAAGAGTGAAAAGTCTATCAAATCGCAATTGGTGATTACTCTGACTTGATTATGTTTGAAAACGTTTGCAAAAATCTCTTGAAAACAAATTTATGTGTTACTTCGTCACAGAAAGCGTATTCTTAAAGGTGGTAGAATCCTATCGTTGAGTAAACAGAGTTCGTTGGTTTTAAATAGTCAGAAATCATGACTGTAAACGTGAAGGAGTATCATATGAAAGTATTAATTGTAGGTGGAGTAGCAGGTGGAGCTTCAGCGGCTGCCAGATTACGCAGATTGGATGAGAAGGCAGAGATAATTCTCTTTGAGAAGGGCGAGTATATATCATACGCTAATTGTGGTCTGCCATATTATATCGGTGATGTAATTCAGGACAAGGATAAGCTGCTTGTGCAGACACCTGAAGCTATGAGCTCAAGGTTTAATCTTGATATCCGCATCAATAGCGAGGTTATTTCAATCGATCGTGAGAAGCACACGGTAAACGTGCTTAATCACAAGAATGGCGAAGAGTATACCGAGAGCTATGACAAGCTTATTTTATCACCAGGAGCTGAGCCTAAGAGACCTCCGCTGGAAGGTCTTGATCTGCCTGAGATTTTTACTCTTAGAAATATTCCGGATACATATAAGATAAGGGATTATGTCGATAATAATTCTCCACATTCAGCTGTTGTCATCGGAGGTGGCTTCATCGGTGTTGAGATGGCAGAAAATTTGATGGATAGAGGTATAGATGTAACTCTTGTAGAGTTTACAGATCAAGTAGTAGCATCAATGGATCCCGATATGGCTGCTTTTTTGCATCAGCACATGAGAATTAAGGGGCTAAATCTGCTGTTTAGGACCGGTGCTGCCGGTTTCCATCGTATAGGTAAAAATGGTGTAAGAGTTCGCCTCAATAATGGGCAGAGCATAGATACAGATATGGTTATTTTCTCGATAGGTGTTGCACCTGACAGCCGATTGGCAAAGGCAGCCGGACTTGAGCTAGGCATCAACAACAGTATTAAGGTCGATGAATATCTTTATACATCAGATCCGGATATTCTAGCTGTAGGCGATGCAATAGAGATCAAGAATTTTGTTACCGGCGAGCCTGGACTGATTCCTCTGGCTGGTCCGGCAAATAAGCAGGGCAGAATTGCAGCTGAGAATGTATTTGGCCGCAATGTTGCTTTTGAAGGTGTACAGGGCAGTGCTGTTCTTAAGGTGTTTGATATGACAGCAGCGTCTACCGGATTAAATGAGAAGCAGCTTAAGCGAGACGGCATCAGCTATGAAAAAACCTATATTCATCCTCTTAATCATGCGGGCTACTATCCCGGAGCTACACAAATGTCTCTGAAGATGCTCTACGACCCTCAGACCGCTAAAATTCTCGGTGCTCAGGCTGTTGGTGTTGATGGAGTTGAGAAGCGTATAGATGTATTGGCAACAGTCCAGCGCCTGGGTGGTACAGTATATGATCTTGAGAAGCTTGAGCTGACCTATGCTCCGCCGTATTCGTCTGCTAAGGATCCTGTAAATATGCTTGGATTTACTGCTGCGAATACCATTAAGGGTGATGTTGGAGTGTTCCACTATCATGATATCAACGCACTTGACCTTGATCGTGTAATGCTGGTTGACGTAAGAACACCAGAGGAATACGCTTTGGGCAGCATACAGGGCGCGATCAATATCCCGCTTGATGAAATCAGAGGCAGACTATCTGAATTTGATAGCAGTAAAAAGATTTATCTGTTCTGCCAGGTTGGTCTTCGAGGATATTTGGCGGCAAGAGTTCTCAAGCTAAATGGTTTCGAGAAGATCTATAATCTTAGTGGTGGTTACAAGCTTTATCATACTATCGTGCTGGATGAGAATTCTGAGATCCCCTACGATTGCTTCGGAGAAGCAATCGCTGATGACGGTGAAGGAGAGAAGCTTGCTGTCTGTCCAACCGCTGATGCCACAGAATTAGAGCCTGCGAACACAGTCACCATTGATGCCACAGGATTGCAATGTCCTGGCCCGATCATGAAGCTGGCTGAAGGCATCAAATCAATATCAGTCGGCGACAGGCTGCTGCTTAATGCAACTGATCCAGGTTTCGCGTCAGATGTTGGTGTATGGTGCGAGCGCACTGGTCACAAGCTAGAGAGCATGGAGCAATCAGCTGGAGTCATTAAGGTATCTGTGCGAAAAGCAGGTGTCAAGGAGAATCTCTCTGCTGGCAAAGGCACAGCTGGTAATGATAAATCAATCGTAGTGTTCAGCGGTGATTTAGACAAAGCGATCGCAGCCATGATAATTGCAAATGGTGCAGCCTCCATGGGCCGCAAGGTAACGCTGTTTTTTACCTTCTGGGGACTCAATATACTTCGCAAAAACGAGAAGGTAAATGTGCGCAAGAGCTTCATTGAAAAGATGTTTGGCTCGATGATGCCACGAGGTGCCGGACGTCTGGGTCTATCCAGAATGAATATGGCAGGTATGGGTGCCAAAATGATCAAGGACATTATGAACAAGAAGAATGTCTCTTCACTGGAGGAGTTGATCAAGTCAGGTATGGAACAGGGCATCAGAATGGTTGCATGCCAAATGTCAATGGATCTTATGGGTATACACGCCGAAGAGCTAATTGAGGGAGTCGAAATTGGTGGTGTCGCGACCTTCCTCGGCTCAGCGGAAGAATCAGATACGAACTTGTTTATTTGACAAGAGAATAGGATTCATCATTATCACCAATATTGTGAGATGCTTCATAAATCTCAGAAGAATCGGTAAGATAAATTCGTTCGAAATCTCGTACAGCCAGTGGCTTGGAGAAGTAATAGCCTTGAATTTCGTCGCAGTCCAGCTCGCGCAGTTTGTGTAGCTGGGCTGCTTCTTCTACTCCCTCTGCTATAGTTCTGAGCTTAAGCGCGCGGGCCATAGCAATGATGGCTGCAACTATCTCAAGATCATCCTCATCAGCTGCTATATTATCGATCAAGGGCTTAGCTATTTTTACCCGATGAATGCAGAAACGCTTGAGATAGCTAAGCGATGAGTAGCCGGTTCCGAAATCATCAATTGAAATCGAACAACCTATATCATTTATTTGCTTGAAAATCTCAACAAGCCGTTCTTCTCGGTTCACGGCACTGTTCTCAGTAATTTCGAGATCAATTTGCTGCGGATTGGCGCCTGTTACTTTCAACAATTTCGCCAGATTTTTCAAGAATCCTTCCTGGTCAAGCTGGATTGGAGAAACATTTATGCCTACGACAATATCTGAACCATATTGATCTTTCCAACGTTTGATTTGCTTCATAGCCTCCAGCGTGACCCAATTACCAATCTTAACGATTTCGCCTATACTCTCAGCAATCGGGATAAACTCCGCAGGTGATACATTTCCCAAAATAGGATTATGCCAGCGGAGCAGTGCCTCAGCCCCGATCAACACACCATCTGATGCTCTTACATGAGGCTGATAATGAAGTTCAAACTCTTTATCATAATCGGCACTGCGTAGATGAAGAGCGATCTCGTTCTTGCGGTGGATCAAGTTCTTAGGAATATCATGAAAAAAGATATAACTGCCCTGGGCCTGGTCCTTTGCGTAGAACATAGACAAATCTGCGTTTTTGAGCAATTCAGTACGATCCTTGCCATCCTGAGGATAAATAGTGATACCAATACTGAGGCTGGTATGGAATACATAGCCGCCAGTATATATCGGCTCTCGAAAGCTGGCTATCAGCCGTTTAGCCAACGGCTCAATACCTGAAAAATTGTCATCAGCACAGAAGGACATTACAAACTCATCGCCGCCGAGTCGTGCAAGTATTCCATTAGAAGGCAAATGCTCCTTCAACCTTAGTGATACAGCTTGCAGAAGCATGTCACCAGCTTCATGTCCATAGATATCATTTACTGATCGGAAATTATCAATGTCCATATAGAACAGAATAATTTGTTCAGTAAGTAGTCCTGATCTGATCTGCTCAATAGCATGGTCCAGCTCAGAGATGAAGTGCCTTCTGTTATCAAGACTGGTTACTATGTCTTCCCGAGCCAGTTTGCTAAGCTTCAGGTTATTACTTACGAGCTCAGCTGTTTTCTCTGATACCGTTTGCTCGAGCTGGCGTCGGTAAGTATCTTCTGCCAGCCTGACAGCCTCCTGTCTGCTCCTGTTAAGCAGGACCGCGCTGATAAACTGGTGGATGAGGATGATACTGTTAAGGAACAAAATAACCTCAATTTCAAAACCAATCAGAAGCATCAGAGCGAAGGGGATCAGAAGTAAAAACAAAACCTTACGGTTAGTTTTCAGATTCTCAACTGGATCAACAGCCGGCAGAGCCTGAATTCGTTGTTTTGATGATACGCTTATGCCTAGTGTTATCAGAACAACATAAACCATATACATAACATCTATCAATGTATTAGGGACGTATAAATTTTCAAAAAGGGTATAGCCATAAAACAGATCGGTAATTGTATAGACCAGAACAGCTGCTGCAATCAAGTGGCCGGCCATCGGTGCTTTGCGAACTCTTATTGACAGCAGCCAGATAAAAATACAGGTTATGACGATAGCGTCGCTGATGATATAAATCGAGGTGCTGATTATCACAGGATCAAACAAACCAATCGAAGGTTCTATTGTTCTAAAAAACAAGAGCCAGATTACACCAACACTTATGATAGCGGTGACCGAAGCATCAAGCAGCAGAATCAGGAAATTCCAACGCTTTCTCTGGTTTATTAAAAAAACAACAGCTGCAATTGCCATCAAAATATTAGGTACGGTATACAGGTAGAGGAACAGGTCCATGTCCTCGGGATCACGCACTGGTATAATCGCGAAAAAGGCCCAGAGAATATCAACCAAGGCCCACCATAGTAAACTGATAGAGAGTATAAGCCATGCGGAACGATACTTGCTGAACCAGCCTTCGGCGTATTCGCCGCGCTTGGCGTTTATAATCAACGAATGAAAAATAGTAACGAATGAAGTCAATAAAATAACAGCAGTCAAAATATCTGCAACATTTTCAAACTGCAGCAGCACTGTGAAGCAGTACGCTAAAAAAAGGGCAAACAATAGGTACATTTGCTTGCTTAACTTCGTTCTTTCCATAAGATCCCCGCGATCAGTAAATATCTAACAAGTTTGATACCTATTATAGCTCTTTTTGGTGTTTATAGAGTATAGAAATTATACCTGTGCTATAATTTCTATAACATTTTTTTAGCGAGGGTTAGCATGGCTGCAAGTAATAAAATAATTCTAATCGGTATGCCTGGCAGCGGTAAAAGCACCGCTGGTCTATTGCTTGCCAGAAGCATATGCCGCGACTTCATAGATACAGATCTGCTTATACAAAACAAAGCAGGCTCAACGCTTCAGAGAATCATCGCAGAACGCGGAATGAATGGTTTTCTTAAGCTTGAAGAGGAAATTCTCCTTGGTTTGTCTGATAATAATGTGCCGATGGTAATTGCAACCGGGGGAAGCGCGGTTCTATCCGAAGCGGCTATGAGTCACCTAAAATCACTTGGGATCGTTGTTTGGATCGATGTACCGATACATATCCTCAGGAGAAGACTTAAGAACATAAATAGCAGAGGGATAGCCATGGAAAATGGTCAAACGATCGAGGATGTATGGCATTTTCGTCAACCGTTTTATGAGAAGTATGCTGACATAAGAATTAATGCCACCGGCAATAGCCTTGAAGATACAGTTGATCAGCTCATGGAGAATCTGGGAATAAGCAGATGCGAATGTTAGAGGACTACTACAATCCGCAAGAGCTTTTGGCTCCAGGCCAGCCGATTCAGGTCTGGGTTCAAGGCAACACGATTTATATCGATGCTTACTTCCGATATAACAAAGCTGCATTGAAGCCCTGGATCATTGATGGAATGAGCCAGGCTGATCTGATTGAGGCAGGAATAATCAGAAAATGGTCAGGTGAATACAAGCTTAGGTCAAAAAGGTTTAAGGGATACATAAAATCACGAGTTGTCGTGAATATCAGAAGAGAATTAATACCAGATTCTATATGCAGCGTTCTGCCATATCCGTTTAGCTTAAAACGTCAGAGGGCAGTACTAGTAAAAATCAGAAATCTGCTATTTATGCCGGCTCATGTCATCAGTCCATGGTACAGGCGTTTATGGGGCGTGTTAAGGACAGGCCAGTGGGAGAGTCTTGGAACAAACTGGGCCAGGCACGCACCCGGCATAATGATAATGCCGCCGTGCCCGTCAGGATCAATACCCTGGTATGAGCGCATGGCAGCACACGAGGCGGGGCATCTTTTCGGCTTGGGCGATGCCTATGGAGCTATTTATCGGTATTATTATGCCGCACCAGGAACCACTAATTTTATGATGCATAACAACAGACAAGTCCAGCCAAAAGAAATAACCATGCTGCTTGAAGCACACATGATTGGTAAAATGCAGTTTTTCCCCAAGAAATGGGATAAGAAAACTTTTATTGATGGTTTCAAGCGGGAAATCGACCAGAAAACCAGAGAACTTGAGCGTCGAACAAATCAGAGAAAAAAGAGCCGCCAGAAACAGAAACAAGCTAGGCTCGCGAGGCGATCAGAATAGATGAGTACCACCAGTGCTTGTGGTACAATTGGGCTGATCAACACACAATTTGCTGGAGGATAGAGCACTATGTACCTTTTAGCTATCGACCTGGGAACTACTTCGGTAAAAGCCGCCTTGTTTAATGAGAGTACAGAAATCATCGCTTCTGCACATGAACGTGCAAATACAAAAATAGATGCAGGTGGAATCTCGTCTCAGGAGGCTGATGAATGGCTAAGCATAACGATAAGGAACTGCGCTGTTCTGAAGTCTAAACATCCGGAGGCCTTTTCGGAGGTTGGAGCAATAGCGGTCACAGGACATATGATGGGCTGTCTGCCAGTTGACAAAAATGGACATCCTCTGGCTGAGCATATGCTGCATTCCGATACAAGGGCGCGGAGCGAGGTCAGCCAAATTGAAAAAATAGTGGGCTCTGATTCAATATACCAGCTAACTGGCAATATTCTGGCCGGCACTTCTGTTTTAGCAAAAATGATGTGGCTGAAAAGAAATCGTCCTGAAGTATACCAAGATACATACTGCTTCCTGAATTCCAAAGACTATATAACTGGTTTTTTAACAGGCCAGTACAATATATCTGACTATTCGGATGCGTCACATGCCGGTATCATTGATATCCATCAACGCATATATCCTGAGCAGCTTTATAATGCTCTTGGTTTAGACATCGGTAAAATGCCTGAGCTTAAGGCCGGTACAGATATGATCGGTGAACTTTCCAAGAAGGCCGCGGAGCTGCTTGGTCTCAAGTCCGGTATACCGGTAATGGCAGGCGCAGGTGATGGCGCATGCTCTGCCATTGGCGCAGGCGCCGGTCTGCCCGGAGATACCTATTGCTGTATGGGAACAACCGCCTGGATCGCCGCGATATCAGATCGTCCGGTGCTTGATCATCTTCAGAGAAGCTATAACATTATTACTGCAGATGCCCAGGCTGTAGGCTCATATGGCACCATTCAGAACTGCGGACGATCAACTGACTTCGCACAGAAATTCTTCTCAGTTGAGAAAATGCAGGAGTTCGATCAATTGGCAGCTAAGGCTCCCGCAGGTTCAGATGATCTGATTTTCCTGCCTTACATTGATGGCGAGAGAGCACCGATCTTCAATCCAGATACTCAAGGTGTGTTCTTCGGTCTTAGTTCGCGTCACAGCAGAGAACACGGTTTGCGTGCTGTACTTGAGGGCGTAGCCTACGCCATAAAACACAATGCGGATGTGCATCGCGAAAATGGACTTAACGTAGACAAGGTCGGTCTGATAGGCGGCGGCGGACGCAGCGAAATTTGGCGACAGATATTAGCCAGCGCAATTCCCGCAGATATTGTCCGTGTGGACGTCCCGTCTGAGGACGCGACAACTCTGGGCGCCGCGATCGTTGCAGGAACCGGCATAGGCCTGTTCAGCAGCATTCAGGACGGAATGTCCAGAATTAAGGAAATTGAGAAAACAGCTCCGATACCTGAGTGGAATAGCAAGTATACAGAGCTGTTCACGATTTATAAGGACCTTTATCCGTCATTAAGCAAATCATTTGCTAAACTTTCAGGTTGTGCAACTTAACTGCTGACCAGAACGGCAGCAAAACAATTCAGCTTCTATCTGACTGTCTTCTCTGCCTGGAAATCACTAGTGAAACAGCCAGAAAAGCGGCAGCGAAGGCAATTTGAACGAGTAGTGAATTGGAATAATTGCGCAGCTCGGTTGATCCGTTAGCAGGCATATGCTGTATCATTCTGACAGCCCGGATATACCAATATGTCGGCGTGAAGCTGGCCGCTGCCAGGACGCTCTCGCCAAGCATTTCCTGCGGAACAAAAACACCGCTGATGAAGCAAGTGCCCAGCGCAACAACATTAGCGGCGACCTGTTGAGTAGATCTGTTACGGATAAACTGGCTTAACAGGAAGCTAAGTATCATCATTGTCACCGCGAAAACGATCGTATTAACAACCAGCAGCAGCCAACGCTTCAGATCAGCGAAATCCTGGTAAAAGACGAGGCTGGCCAGGCTGAGTATGATTGCAGCAATAACTGAGAAGAAGAAATTTCCCAGGACCAGCTGTAGGTTATAGCTCGTAATTCTCACAGGTGAGCTTAAATTCCGCAGACGAATATCTCTATGCAGGAATGCCATCATAATAGATGAGACGCCAAGTATCATGACAGCAGTAAGTGAATAGGCCAGGAAAATGTAGTAGTAGATCATTGAGCTGAAGCCGTTGCCAACATCATGAGAACTGACAGTTACTTCAGCCTTAAGAGCAAGATCACTTCTGATATCAGAAACAGTCTGATTCAAATCTCTATCTGGTGCAGCAGTGATATATCTTGCAGCCGCGTCCAGATAACGTGTTATCAGTTGATCTGAGTAGGCGCCCTGATAAGAATCAGGCAGTGTCGTTCTGATCAGATTAATGCTGTCACTGCCTGCGATGAAGCTTTCACTGAAACCAGCAGGTATTCTCAGGATATACACCACATCTCGGAAAAACAGCGCGTCCTGGATACTGTCACTATCATCCTTCAGCTCTACCGGTACAGCAGTGGAAAATAAATATTCCTCCAGACCATCCGAAATCGGCTGACCGCTATCCTCATTGATAATTGCCATACGTGGTCTTGAGGCTGTGAAATCCTCGGCCTCTGCCTGCGGATTAAATAGTGTAACCATCATGACAAAGGCTATAAACACGCCTAGAAAAATCATCATCGCCGGCAGGTTATGACGGATTATTTTTATACATGCCTTAAATACTTGCATAGCGCTGCCTCCTCATTATCATTACTATAGCTGTACCAATAACAAGCTGTAGTATCAGCATAGCTGTTACGTTCTGCCAGTAACGCTGTAAGGTTTCATAATAGTAGAGACTATAAAAAGCGTCACTGATTAGATTGGCCGGATTGATCCAGCGCAAAAGCGGAAAGCTCTTATTAACTATATATTTCATATCGGCTATCATAAGGCCGGAGAAAAAGCTCATTAACATTGAGAAGCCGATCAATATAGCTGATTTAACACCTTCACCATGATTCCCGACAACACATATAAGTGCGCCGATGCTTACTCCTAATGAGCTGCCGATCAAGCTTGCAAGGAGAATATAGCCAATCTGATCACCAAAATTCACACCAATGATTTGCGTTAAATAAAGAAGCAGAACCAGAATTGAAGCGAAGTGTATCAGGAAGGCTGCGCTCATCGCATAGATGAACTGTCTTAGCTTGTTAACTGGTGAAACACAGATCCTAGCGCCCTGTGCGGAGAGGTTGGCTTTTGCCGCCATGACCTCGCGAAAGCCCCAGAAGCCACCATATAGGCATGCCATCGCTATCAGCGCGTAATAGTAGACGAAGGTATTATCCGGAGCGGAGCTGCTGGCGGGCTTATCCACAACCAGGTTTGAAGTGTCCGGCATCAATGTGCGTACATCAATTCCCGGATTATCCTGCATCAATCTTGCGATCGTCGAGCTGGTCTGCATATATTCGTCAGCGAAAACCTTAAGCATTGACTGACGTAGCCCTGAATATCTGATGACTACCTCCAGAGTTGAGCCAGGGATGATATAGCCAACGATCTCGTCAGTCTGCAGCAGCGCCTCAGCCTCTTCGGCTGACAGCGTCTGAGTAGAAAAGAGCGCGGTTTCACCTTCAGATAATTGCTCGATGACCTGCTGGAACATCATATCCTGCTCCCATACGTCGTTATCTACAACCGCGATCTTAACCTGATTGAATACCTCATCAGCGTTTAGATCGGCAAAAGCAAAGCTGAAGAGCGTTGCTAATATGATCGGGAAGAGGAAGGCCCAGAACAGAGTCTGTTTATCCCTTAAGCCGCTCAGAAGCCTATAATAGAAGATATGTCGAAACATCCTGATCACACTCCCTGCTGATCTCTAAGATGCTTGCCGGTCATCTCGAGAAAAACGTCGTTTAGTGTGGGCAATTCACAGAAGACTCTGCCATAAGCAACATTATTCTGATTAAGCAGCTGAATTACCGCCGACAAGCTATGTCTGTTCTGTTCAGATCTTGCCTGAATAGAAGTGCCGTTATGTGTGGCGGATAATATCGATGGTAATGTACTGATCCGATCAGTAGTAGATACAATATCGGTAATTGCCGTATCCAGCAGCTCTATAGTTATTTTCTCACCTGTCCTGATCATGCTTTTCAGCTCCGCAGAAGTACCAGAAGCGATCACCTTGCCTTTGTCCATGATGGCAACTCTGGAGCAGATCTGCTCAACCTCTTCCATGTAATGTGAGGTATAAATAATCGTAGCACCCTGTCGATTCAGCTCAACAATACCCTCAAGAATTTTGTTTCTGCTCTGTGGATCAACCGCAACTGTTGGCTCGTCAAGGATGATCAGCTTGGGCTTATGCGCGATGCCACAGGCGATATTAAGTCTGCGCAGCAAGCCGCCGCTTAGCTTCTTAGGATAAAACTTGCGAAAATCCTCCAGTCCGACGAAGCTTATCGCTTCCTCAACCAGTGCACGCCTCTCTGATTTATCGCTGACATAAAGACCACAAAAATAGTCAATATTCTCGTAGACTGTCAACTCTTCATATACTGCTACATTCTGCATAATGATGCCGATATCTCTCTTGATGTCATAGGAATCAGGCCTCATCTCTTTGCCGAACAGTTCAATGCTGCCCTTGCTGAATTTGAGCAGCGCCAGCATACATAGGATCGCAGTAGTTTTACCGGAACCATTTGGACCAAGCAGTCCGAAGATCTCACCTTCCTTAACCTCAAGCTCAAAATGATCCAGTGCCAGCAAATCTCCATATCGTTTAACCAGATTCTCAATTTTCACTACCATTTGTCAGGCCTCCTTGTATAATAATTACTTCCTGTCTATATCATGCATTATTTATTATCCTGGCAAAAGTGATGCTGCTCCCGAGTGGGAGTTACAATTGTCATTGCTTGTCCATGACCCTATGCTGCTGTATTATCAACTACAGGAGGATCGAGCTAATGAGTGTATTGCCTGACAAATTAATATTTCTCCTGATATGCACAACATTTTATTTAAATACTGCCGTGGGACAATTCAGAGCCGTACCTGTGATAATTACGATAATTATAAGTGCTGCCGGCAGCCTTCTTGATAAAAATCATTGGAAAGTACTACTTGCGCTGATCTATATATTTGCAGCTGTCTTTTTCCCGGAG
>CAZSLR010000022.1:0-2912 GCA_964607635.1 uncultured Oscillospiraceae bacterium | reverse complement strand
GGCAGAATATTGAGATCGATATGGCAAGGCTCAAGGAGCGTAACAGAATCGCTCATGAGATTCATGACAATCTAGGCCATCAGCTGTCACGTGCTATCATACAGCTCGGCGCGCTCAAGACAATTTGCCGCGATGAGCAGGCCGCTAAGCAGATCGAGAGCGTTTCATCGACACTGGCGGAGAGTATGGATAATATACGAGATAGTATTCATGGATTATATGGCCGGTCGCTCACTTTTGAACAAGAGGTCGACCGGCTGATTTCCGGATTCGAGTATTGCCCGCTTGAGCTGGATTTCAATGTCAACAGCACACCGGAGCAAGAGATCAGAAACGCGATCATCGCGATTCTAAAAGAATCACTTACCAATGTGATCAAGCATAGCCAAGCTACATTGGTAAAAGTCACTCTGCATGAGCATCCTGTTTTTTATCAGCTGGTTATTTCCGATAATGGAAGTGGCCTTGGCGACAGACAACAGCCTGAGAATAGTGGCATGGGTATAAATGGTATGCGTGAGAGAGTAGATAAGCTGGCTGGCTCAATAAATATCAGCAATGAGGGTGGATTACGGATTTTTGTCAGAATTCCCAAGTGAAGGATAATAGCTTCTATTTATTTCGGATGATGATTAGATAATAAACTGATTTAATGTGACTTTAATGTGACGGTATTCGTCAACTTCTTCAAGTTATCACCGTTCTCGTCGAAAAGTATATTAAGGGTTTAATACTTAGGTAACTGTGAAGGAGCAAGAATTTATGAGAAAAAAGGGAAAGAACAATAGCGCTGAAGATGTGGGCAAGACTAACATCAGTGGAACGAATGACCGTATAGGCCGACTGCAGAGTGTAAACGCCAGGTTGACACTGATAATTGTTTCGATGATAGTTATCGTCGCTGTAGGACTTACCGCTATATCTGTACTTATGTCCTCTGCAGGACTTAAGCATAATATCGATGAGTCCATGCAGCAGCTGGCTGTTCAGACCTCAAATGTTATAGAAGAACGTTTGCAGGGTGTACTGAGTAGTATGCAGAGCTTCGCGCTTAACAGAGAGCTTTGGGATGTGCCAGGAAATGAGGCTGAGATCAAGGGATTATTAAGAGAGTTCGCTGAACTTAACGGCCATGACTATGCTTATATTACTGCCGCGGATGGTATCGGCTACACCAGCCAGGATAATCCTACGGATATCAGAGAAAGAGCATACTTCCCGATCGTAATGGGTGGAGACACATTTGTAACTGAGCCTACTTTGAGCGTCAGTACAGGTCAGCTTGTTATACTATACGTTGTACCTATGCGTGACGATAAGGGGAACGTTATTGGTGTTCTGGGAGCAGGTCGTAACGGTCTGCGGTTGACTGACATGATCGCTGATGTCACATATGGTGAAACAGGAAACGCTTTTGTCTTAGGCAGAACCGGTACACTTATTGCAAGTCAGAAAACTGACCTAGTCACTGAGGGCTTCAATATTCTTGAAGCTGCTGAAACAAACGCTGAATACGAGTCAATGATGCCGCAGACAGAAGCTATGGTGGCTGGACAGACAGGCATAGATCAATTCAAATTTATGGGCAATGAAATGCAGGCGGCCTATGCTCCTATCGAGCTGACAGGCTGGTCTGTTGCGGTTCAGGCGCCTATTGATGAAGTATACAGTTCATTGAACAGCATGCGTTTGGTTCTGATTATTTCAGCTATAGTTGCGTTTTTGGTCAGCCTTGTTCTGAGTATTGTTTTCATTCGCAGAATAAGCAGACCTATCAGCGAGTCGGCCGGCTATATACACCAACTTTCACTTGGTCAAACAGACATTAATGTATCGGATAAGGTCAGCGGACGTAAGGATGAGATCGGCCTGCTCGCGAGGGCGATCACTGAGATCGCGGATAGTATCAAGGAGAAGAGTCAGGCCGCTGATTCGATTGCCAAGGGTGATCTTGCGGTGGCTGTTAAACCAAGATCTGAGGAAGATGTACTGTCACACAGCATGCAGAGAATGATTGACAGCCTGAAAGCTGTTATTGGCGAGAGCAAAATGCTGACCGAAGCGGCAGCAGAGGGCAAGCTGATGACAAGAGGCAATGAGGCTGCTTTTGCCGGTGCGTATAAGGATATAATCGCCGGTATCAACTCAACATTAGAGGCTATTACTGTACCGGTTGCCGAAGCACAGAAGATCATGACAAAAATCGCTGTCAATGATTTCACAGAAACAATGGATGGCGATTACAAGGGTATGGTACTTGAGTTCGCTGACACTGTTAACTCTGTTCAGGAGCGCCTGATCAGTATACAGGATGCCATGACTGAGGTTTCGGTAGGTAGATTCGATCAATATAAGCAGTTTGCCGCGATTGGTAAGCTGAGCGAGAATGATAAGCTTATGCCTGCGCTTATAGCTATGATGGAGGCAGTCCAGACCTTGTCAGCAGAGGCTGGCAAAGCAGCGACGGCTGCTGCTGTTGGAGATCTGTCATATCGTGGAGACAGCAGTACTCTATCAGGCAGCTATGCTGAGGTTATTGAAGGTCTTAACAATGCTCTTGATAACATCGCTAAACCAATTGACGCTATATCTGAGGTTCTGGCATCTATGGCAGAGGGCGATCTCAGTCAGCGGATGACCGGTGATTTCGAGGGCAGCTACGAAAACATGCAGAGCGCGATCAATAATACGATCGACAATCTGCAAATGCTGATGAGAGAAATCTCAGAGGCTGCTGATCAGGTAAGAAGCGGCGCTATGCAGGTTTCAGACGGAAGTCAGGCATTGTCTCAGGGTTCTACTGAGCAGGCAAGCTCTGTTGAAGAACTGTCCGCTAGTCTGACACAGCTGGCTTCACAGACAAGACAGAATGCCGGCAGCGCCAGTCAGGCCAGCCAGCTGGCCAGCAAGGC
>CAZSLR010000021.1:0-17063 GCA_964607635.1 uncultured Oscillospiraceae bacterium | reverse complement strand
AACATAGCTCTGATATGGAGAGAACTGCCATGCAGGCCGAGAGAGATTCTGTTGACCAGAAGGCTGCTGAATATCTCAGCCAGCATCTTGGCATGCATTTCAAAGGTGTGATCTCTGGATTCAATCCGGCAGGATTTTTCGTTCAATTGGAAAACACCGTAGAGGGAATGGTGCCGTACAGATCACTCGATGGCTATTATGACTACATTGAAGAGCGTCTCTGTGCGGTCAATTACCAAAGCGGCAAGCAGCTGCATCTTGGCGATGCTGTCGAAGTGCAGGTCGCTCAGGCAGACGTGATCAAGCGCAGAATAGATTTTGAGCTGGTTGCGCATGAAGCCGCCCGCGGCAGCCATGTTTCCAGCATGGCAGACAAAATAACCAGAGATAGAAAAAATGGTCGCGGCAAAGCCTCTTTTGGCGCGTCCAGGCGTGGGCATTCACGTTCGATGCTGCCGGAAACCGGACGCAAATCCCGGAAGAAGCCAGTGAGATCCAAGCAGGGTGCGCCAGCCGGTAAAGCAAAAGCCAGACCTTCAAAAAGATCTGGCAAAGCAAAAGGCAGGAGATAAAAGGATCAGCTGACATTGATAGATTAAATCATGAACTGGCGCAGCTTATCCTCGAGGTCCTGACCATTCTCGTGGTGGATCTCAACATCGATGGGCTTAGCCAGGTCAAGGCTGAAAATACCCATGATCGATTTGGCGTCAACGATATAGCGTCCTGATGCCAGATCGACATCATAAGGGAAATCGTTAACGATCCTGACAAATTCTTTGACGTCATTGATCGATTTGAGGTGTACAGTAAATTTGCGCATATGTAAGTCTCCTTGTAGTGAAGTATAGTCCGGCAAGTATCATTAGTGACAGTCTGACTGCTATTATTGTGCAATAATTTGGAGCACAATGTCAACTGACAAATAGATGGATAGGAAAGCATTGAATGAGACAATATACGGTAGCATTTCATACGCTGGGCTGTAAGACAAACCATTATGAAACAGATGTTATTGCCCGCCAATTCAGCCTGCACGGCTATAAGCAGGTTTCCTTCCGCGAACCTGCTGATGCTTATATAATTAACACCTGCACGGTAACCGGCGAAGCTGACCGCAAGTCAAGGCAAATGCTGCGCCGGGCAAAGCAGCAGAATCCTTCAGCGATCGTAGTAGCTATGGGCTGTCATGCCGAGCTGTCTGACACTTCCAGCTATGCAGATCTTTGTATTGGGACGCAGGGCAAGAGCCGTGCGGTCGAGCTGGTAAGCAACGCTCTTGAGCAACGCGATCTTTTGCAGAAAGACTCTGCAGCACCTGACACAAGAAACGAATCTACAAGCAAAAAGCAAACCTCGAGGCATAGTTATGATGATGCCCCTCACTATGAGGAGCTTGGGCTATCTGAAGAGCAATCCGAAACCAGAGCATATTTGAAAATTGAGGACGGATGCAATTCGTTTTGCAGCTATTGCGCGATTCCTTATGCCCGCGGCCGTGTTCGCAGCCGCGATGAGGAGCAAATAATTCAAGAAGCGACCATCCTGGCAAAAGCCGGCTACAAGGAAATTGTTTTGACGGGTATACATCTTTGCTCATACGGTCTTGATCGTGGCGAGCCCTCCCATGCTGTAGCTTTGCTGGCTGATCGTCTCGCTGAAATACCGCAGCTTGAAAGGATAAGGTTGGGATCATTGGAGCCGCTTTCAGTTACGCCTGAATTCCTTGATGTTCTGGAAAAGAACAGCAAGCTCTGTCCGCATTTTCATTTGTCGCTCCAGAGCGGCTGCGATGAGACACTTAAGCGCATGAACCGAAATTACAGCACAGCACAGTTCAGAACAGTCGCGGCGGATATTCGCCGGCGCTGGCCTTTTGCCGGGATAACAACAGATATCATAACCGCCTTCCCCGGAGAAACAGATGAAGAATTCGAGCGAAGCTATGAGTATTGCCGGGAGATCGGGTTTTCACGTATGCACATTTTCCGGTTTTCACCACGTGCAGGTACAAGGGCGGCAGAAATGCCTGATCAGGTGCCGCCGGCAATATCCGCTGACAGGAGCCAGCGTCTGCAGGGGCTGGCTGACAAGATGGCCTATGAGCATCACGCGTTGTTGGCGCCTGGTACACAGCAGGTCCTGCTAGAGCAGCTGCGTCCCGATGGAATGATGACGGGCTATACAGGGAGCTATGCGCAGGTATTGGTATCAGACATGAATATTGATGACATAAACAAAATAGTTAAGGTTTCTTTTTCTGATTTTGATGAGAATTTTCTATATGGGCATGCTGTCAATGATTTCTGATTCATGATAAGATATAACAACAATAAGAATTTCGCAGGAGGTGTCGAAATGGCTGGACATGAAACAACAAGATTCGAACTGGGTGAAGATCACAGCAAAGAGGCACGTGACATCATGACTGAGGTTTTAAGCTCACTGCGTGAGAAGGGCTATAACCCGGTCAATCAGCTGGTTGGATATTTCCTGTCGGGAGACCCCACCTATATTACAAATCATAAGGGCGCGAGGGCGGTTATCCGCCGAATGGAGCGTGATGAGCTTCTTGAGATCATGATCAAGGATTATATTTCAAGGCTCTGACAGGATGGATTATAGAATTCTCGGGAGAAGTAATATCAAGGTTTCACGCCTGTGTTATGGATCACTAACAGTGAGTCCTTCACAGGCTGATTTGTCTGCCCGGGAAGGCGGAGAGCTTATCTCATATGCCTTGTCCAGAGGTGTCAATTTTATCGATACCGCTCAGCTGTATCAGACCTATCCCCATATACGTGAGGCCCTTAAGCATGTATCCGATTTGCCGGTGATATGCAGCAAGACCTATGCCTGGGACAAACAGACTGCTCTGGAAGCTGTAGATCAGGCAAGACGAGAGCTAGATATCGATCGAATTGATATATTTTTGCTGCATGAACAGGAAAGTGTCATGACCATGCTTGGACACTCAGAGGCCCTGACCTGTTTGCTGGAGCTGAAAGACAAAGGTGTTATAGGCTCTGTTGGACTATCAACTCATGCTATTGAGCCCGTAAGAGCATTGACAGAGGCAATATCCGGGGATAGAGGCGGGCTCTGGCAGGAATTCGATCCTGGACCCTGGGTTGAGGCCGACATTATTCATCCGCTTTTAAATTTGAGGGGCATCGGCTTGCTTGATGGCAGCCCAGATGCTATGCGGACAGCGACTGTAAATGCCGCTGAGGCCGGATTAGGCATATTTGGTATGAAGATGTATGGCGGTGGACATTTGCTGTCAGATTTTCGTCAAGCTGCCAGATTTGCTCTTGGACAGGACCATGTCGCGTCTTATGCTGTAGGCATGCAGTCTTTGGCTGAGATAGATGCCAACATCCGCTTGTTTGAAGAACCTGATATCGATCCGGCTGATTGCCGAACCAGGAGCAATGACCGCAGGCTGATCGTATCAGACTGGTGCACCGGTTGCGGTGCTTGTGTGGAACGATGTCGTTCAGGTGCTTTGAGTCTAAATGACCATGGTACAGTCACAGTTGATCATGAGCGCTGTACATTATGCAGCTATTGCGCGACTGTCTGCAGAGATTTCGTACTGAAAATTATCTAAGAGGAGTTATTAATGACAGATTTGGTTGAACGCTGGCTGGGTATTGATTATGGTGAGGTCAGAGTAGGTGTAGCGGTAAGTGATCCGCTAGGCTTCACGGCCAGAGGAATTGAGACTATTCGTTGGAATGGACAGGATATGAACAAGGTCATTTTTCGCTTGCTGGAAATTATTAAGCAGTATGATGTCAAGGGTGCTGTAGTTGGTATTCCGCGCAGAACAGATGGCAAGGCAGGAGCTTCGGAGGACAAGGCCCGTGAACTCGCAGCAGAGCTTGAAAGTGCGTCGGGCATAAATGTTGTCCTGCGTGATGAAAGATATACGACTGTTCTGGCCTCCAGAGTGATGCGTGAAACCAATGTAGACCGTGACAGAAGAAAAAACATCGTAGATCAGATCGCCGCGGAAATAATACTTCAGGAGTATATGGAAACCCGTCGCAAAGGAATTAACTGATGTGGTATAATGTCAGCATATTTTGCCTGTGATTTTCAGGTATGTTTGAATAGATCTTATTAAGGAGGATTTTTATATGTTATTAGATGAGAATAAATGCTGCTGCGGTGATCAGGAAGAAGAAAACTGTAATTGCGAAGATCATGGCGGCTGCGATTGCGGTCATGACCACGATCATGATCATGACCATGGTTCAGCTACTATCGTCATGACGGATGCTGAGACAGGTGAAGAATATACTTTCATGATCGTTGACGATTTTCCGTTTGAAGATGAGCATTTCTGTGTTTTGATCACAACTGATGAGGAAGAACCAGAAATGGTCATTACCAAGGTAGTGACCATGGAGGATGGCACAGAGGGCCTCATGAGCCTGAGTGAGGAAGAGTACGATAAGGTTTATGCCGAGTATGAGCGCCTCTGTGAGGATGATGATTATGAAATCGAGGATGAGGAAGAATAAGAGACCGGCGGTTCCGGTCAAGGATGACAGGGCATCGAATGAGGATGTCTTGGCAGTCATAGCGGATATAGACAGTGGCCGCGAGTATTACATGTCTTATATCGACATGTTCCAGCTGCGGGGCAAGGACTATGTAGTTATGTACAACTATGAACCGGATGATGGCAGTCACAGAGAACCGGAAATTGTTATCATGCGTTCTGAACGACATGTAACAGGCGAACAGTTTTTCAAGTCAATTCGCAATAAGAAGGAGCTGGATGCGGCCTTCAACATGTTTTACAGCCGTTTCGCGCATAGAGAAGCTTAAAAATGGTCTGACCAGTCAGGCCAGGCAAGGGCCGGGTCGTTAATCGGCCCGGCTTTTGCAGATAATCAGTTATTGAGAGTGTAATACGATGATGAATGAAGAATATCAGAAGCGGGATAATGAAGAGCAGAGTATAGCCCATGAAGAGTCTGGAGCTGCTCAGCTTAACAATCTGCAGTCAGCAGGGGCCGGTGCGGCATATTATCACGGTGAACAGGGAAGGATAAATCTCCATGGCAATAGAATGTCATCTGGCAGACGCTTCAGCCCAAGGACGATTTTGATTCCGCTTGGCTTCATGATCCTCCACTTCCTTGTAATAAATGTTGTAGCTATTGTGGTTTTGATTTTTGCGCTGATAATTGGCAGCGGTGGTGCTCTGGATATGAACGCGTTGGCAGATCCTGAATACATAAATCAGCTTATTATTGAACGTAATTCGCAAATTACCGTTTTTTACGCATTGGCGATTTTGCCGGTTTATCTGATTTATATCTATTTTGCCAGGAGAAAGCGCCCTGATACAGTATTTATAAAGCGTGCTGGTATTCTTGATTTTCTGCCATCGTTAGCGATCATGGTAGGAACAATGGGGTTGACCAACCTCTATTTTGTCTTACTAACTCAAATCGCTGAGAATAACGGTTTCATAGCTAAACTAATGAAGGATTATGAAGAGCTGTCTGCATTGGCCTTTTCTACCGATACAGACTATTTGTGGCTGATACTTGGCATTGGCATTGCCGCACCGGTTGTCGAGGAACTGTTGTTCCGCGGGATTATTCAGGGTGAGCTCAGACAAGCGATGCCGGAATGGGCTGCCGTTGTAGTACAGGCCGCATTGTTCGCTGCCTTTCATATGCAGCCGATCCAGTCCAGCTATGTCTTGTTACCGGGATTGATGCTTGGAGCCGCCTATGCCTGGACAAAATCGCTATGGGTTCCGATCATTATGCATATTTTCTTCAATCTGTTAGGAAGCCTGGTTCCAAGTCTTATTCAGTCCGATGAAATGCTTCAGCAGATCGTAATAATCACTGAGGTGGCTTTTGTACCTGTAGCGATTGCCGCTGGCGTATTTATGTTCCTGAGGAGCAGGAAGAAAAAATCTGAACAGAGTATTGGAGGAAGCACAGTATATGAGCCTTCGTTATGAGAAAAACTTAATGGTTCCTGACAACTACATGCCAAACCTAAGTTTGAGAGAAACAGAGCTTGCGATCAAGCAGATCAAGGATCGTGTTGAGTCGCAATTGGCTGACACTCTTAATTTGACGCGTGTTTCAGCACCATTGTTTGTGCGTAAAGAAACAGGTCTGAATGATGACCTCAATGGTATCGAACGTCCTGTCAGCTTCGATATTATGGATCTTGGCGCAAATGTCGAGATAGTTCACTCTCTTGCTAAATGGAAGAGAATGGCATTAGGCAGATATGGCTTCATTCCCGGAGAGGGTATATACACTGATATGAATGCTGTCAGAAGAGATGAGGTTCTTGATAATCTGCATTCAGTTTACGTCGATCAGTGGGATTGGGAGAAGATACTAACTCGTGAGCAACGAACAATAGAGCATCTGAAGTCAGTTGTCAGAGAGATATTTGCATGCCTTAAGCGAGTTGAAAATTATGTTTCCAGAGAGTATACCTGTATGAGACCCAAGCTTCCTGATGAGCTGTTTTTTATTACAACATCTGAGCTGCTTGAGATGTATCCTGAACTGACTTCAAGAGAACGTGAAGACGCTATCTGTCGAGAGAAAAAAGCGGTTTTCTTGATTGGTATCGGTAGTCCTCTTGCTGATGGTAAGCCTCATGATGGCAGAGCCCCTGATTATGATGACTGGTCCTTGAACGGCGACCTGTTATTCTGGTATCCGGTTTTAGAGCGCGCTTTTGAGATCTCATCCATGGGAATTCGTGTAGATGAAACTAGTATGCGCAGCCAGCTGGAGCAGGCAGGTTGTCTGGATCGGGCTGATTTGGAATTCCACAAACGAGTATTATCAGGTGATCTTCCTTATACTATTGGCGGCGGTATCGGTCAGTCGAGACTATGTATGTTCTTCCTTGATAAAGCACATATAGGTGAGGTTCAGGCCTCTGTTTGGCCTGATGAAATGATAGCCTCCTGTGAACAGAACAGCATTAAGCTGCTCTAATGAATATTCGATGAGCAGAATAAAATGCTGACAGGCTATAGGGTAAAAAAGCGAACATTTTTGGTTGCTGGTCTGGCCATTACGGCCAGTCTTCTGATTGCAGGCATGATGAGTCTCTATGCCGCGTCTTTGTTGGGGCCGGGCGTATTACATCGATTCTCACTGATAGAACAACCACAGCAGAGCGTCCTGCAGGGCAGCGGTATTAACATCTGTTCAGTTCAGCCAGGAAACCTGATAAGCGATGGATCCTTTGAGCCTGTTATATACGGACATTTCCTGACTGCATTCAGCGGCAGTCAGGATACTCTTGCCGTATCTTCTTCTGAAGCTTCCTTGGAAGGTTTATATTCGGATGATTTCTTCGTCGGTGCCCAGGCGAGGATCATGACACTTGATGCAAATGGTCTTCGCCTTAAGAAGCAAGCTATTGTTCGCAGCTATCTATTAAATCAACCCGGCTTGTTCCAGCCAATTAGATTACCTGCGGATATGCCTTCGAACTTCCAGATATATGATGTATCAATAATGTCGCAGGATCGTCTTATTGCTGGCGGTAGTAAGGGTTTAGTACTTGCTGTCAATGATAACGAGGTTCAAGCGTTGACTTCAACCGGTTCCTCTAACAGCATTGTAGATGTTGATGCTAAGGCTTCATCGGCGGTTGCCTGCAGTAATGCCGGCGAGGTGTATCTTTCTACAGATGGTTATGTATGGGAACAAATATATGGTCCTGATATAAATCTGAAATCAATATCATTGAGTGAAAATGGCAGGATCACTGCCGTAGGCAAAAACGGGCGAATCGTTAGCGGTAACGCTGATGGTATGCAGGTAATCTCAAATCCATCTATATCACATAATTTAAATAAAGTTGCATCCTGGCAGGGCGGCTGGCTAGCTGCAGGAAGCAGCGGAGTTATACTGTTTTCTGCCGATGCGGTTGTGTGGGAGCAAGTGCCTGTAGATTCAAACACAGACTGGATCGAGATAATCGCCGATGATACAGGAGCGACGATTATCGGAACTGGAGGCGAAATAGCAGTTATCAGCACCCGGAACGGGAATGCTACAGCACGTATAATTTCTTCTGAGAATAGTCCTGAGCTTATATCGGTGGCAAAAGTCAACCGGACTCAGATGATAGGTCTTGATGATAAGGGCGTTTTTTGGCTAAGTCAGGATGAAGGTGCAAGCTTCAGGAAGTCTGAATTGAGCACTGGAATAGCTGCTGTAGAAATCGCTTACAATGGCAAAGGCCGCATAGTTGCTATTGATAATAAAGGTAGAATGGCACATTCTCAGCTTGTTGCTGGTATTAGTCTTGATTCTCCCTTGCAGGATGGACAGTTTCAGGCCGGTGACCTGGTTTATTTAAGCAAGCTTACGGACGGCTCTCTGATCGGTGACTCGATTAAATCTGAGCAGGGTTCATATTGGATCACCGATGATCAGGATTTTGTCCGCAGGGTCATTTCAGAAGACAGTCCAGCTGGTAAAGGTTATCTTGAAGTTGATATTGATCAACAAACTGTTTTATACCAATCAATCGATCGCGATGAACTGCGCAGTCAGCTTGAAGATAATGTTCTAAGATTCAGTGGATGGT
This sequence comes from uncultured Oscillospiraceae bacterium, assembly GCA_964607635.1. Taxonomy (GTDB): domain Bacteria; phylum Bacillota; class Clostridia; order Saccharofermentanales; family UBA5734; genus JAAYFZ01. The sequence continues at coordinate 8,450 of CAZSLR010000021.1, read as the reverse complement.
TTAAAACCAGTGATTCAGACGCTTCGGTTTCAATCAGTATAGAAGGGCTCGCCAGAGCTGTTTCCACCGAGTTCAGCCTGACACCAGGACAGTGGCGCAGACATCAGTACTCATTTGTTGTGCCGGAGGTCTGGCTTCAGGATCAGGATGTATATCTGAGGATCGAGCTTCACGGCAACGGAAGGGCAGCGGTTGATGATCTTAAGCTTACTGCCGCAACTAATTCCGGCAAAGAATATGCTGAGTCCAGTCATAAAGAGATTGAGTTGATTTCTCCTGAAATAATGAGAATGCAGCAGGTTCCGATCGGCCGATTGGATGCTCCGGCAATGTCATGGCTGGAGCCTGCAGGACAGGCAGGCTATGTATTCATGCGTGGTGTCTGGCAGCTTCAGCGCGCAGCCGCATTGGCACCGGCTCTTGAGCTTGCATTCGAAAATGAATCCTCGCCTTGGCTTGTTATTGATTCAGCTTCTACGCAAGAAGAACTGGCAAGCTTGATCGAATATTTGGCTGCACCGGTATCCGAACAGTATGGCCGAATCAGAATGGAGCAAGGAAGAGCTGTTCCATGGACGGAGTCTTTTGCCAGAATATACATCGAAGTTGCTGATGACGGTATGCTTTTTGCTGATGATCGTATGAGAAGCTCATACGTTGACTGGGTAATAGCGCAGATTTCGTCAAGCCCGTATTACAATGAGATCAAACATCGGCTTGTTTTTGTTGATGCTATGACTTATAGTCAAGGGCTTATGCAATCTTCAGCAGATTTTCACGCGTCAGCGCTGGAGGCTGAGGGGAAAATTGATGGAATCAAGGCGATGGAGAGCTTGTACGCGGAGTATTGGAATAATATACCTAGAAATACAGATAAGCTGGCTCAGGATTGGCCCGAGATGATGCGCAGAGTCAGATTTGCAAATGCGAATACAAGTCTAGCGGAGATGACCACTGTAATGAGCTATGATCTGGGTGGTCAGACGGGCCTGTCGCTAATTGATCAAGGCTGTAAGGAGAACGGTTATAATATTGGCTCTGATAAACAGAAAACAAGTAGTGCCGCGACATTGCTTTCGCGCGCTGCAGTTGGTAAACCACAGAAGGTTATAAGACTGAGTGCTTCGGAGGATGTTTTTGTTTTCGCTGCCAAGGACGGCGAATCGGTGAGAGTTGTAATAAGTAATACAGGCGATATGCCTGCTACCTGTCAACTCGTAACTGATTATGATCTTGCGGATTCTGTAATAAGTAAATATGATGCTGATGGCAGCTTGATCGGCACTGAGAAATTACGTAGAAATGAAGCCCATATAACAGTTTTACCAGGCGGGGTTGTCTATTTAGAAAAGCTTGACAGCCGCTGAACTGCTCGATATAATAATCAGGCGCCTGGGTGGTTAGCTCAGCTGGTTAGAGTACTTGCTTGACATGCAAGGGGTCGTTGGTTCGAGTCCAATACTACCCACCAGGTCGAAGCCCTGAGACTTTACAGTCTTGGGGTTTTTGCTGTTATAAAGCGTTTCGGCATTGTTTCCTGAGCTGTGAAAGCGCCTGTATGGTACAATAGAAGCAGCTAATCAGAAGAAAATGGATCCACATAGAGGTGAGAATTATTTTGGAAAACACTAACCCCATATCAGAAGTTAATACACCTGTTAATGAACAGGCTGGTGACCATAAGGAGTTCTCTTTTGAAGAGATGGAGCTCTCTTCAGAATTGATGCAGGCATTGGAGAAAATGGGGTTCACAGATCCCACAGGAGTTCAGGCTAGAACGATTCTCCCGATGCTAGATTGGCACGATATCATTGCTAAGGCTCCAACCGGTACCGGCAAGACAACTGCTTTCGGTATACCTGCGCTTGAGCATCTTGAGAATAGCGAGCAGGGCGTTCAAGTATTGGTGTTGGCACCAACAAGAGAGCTGGCAATCCAAATTGGCGAAGAAATGTCCGAGCTTGCTGCATTCATGAGCCATGTCAGAATCGCGGTTGTATATGGTGGCCGTAGTATTGGCAATCAGATTGAAGAGGTAAGACATAAGCCTCAGATAATCGTGGCGACACCGGGCAGACTGATTGATTTGATGAAACGCAGAGTAGTGCATCTTGGTGCGGTCCATACAGTAATTCTTGATGAGGCTGACAGAATGCTTGACATGGGCTTCGTGCGGGATGTTCGTTATATTCTGGATAAGATGCCCAAGGTTTCGCAGATTGCGATGTTCAGCGCTACTATGTCCAGGTCTGTTATGGACATAAGCTGGATATACCAGCGTGAGCCGGTAGAAATTGTTGTAGAAGCAAGTGATGAGAACAAGCCGCAGATCGATCAATTTCAAATTTCTGCAAATGGCGCGGAGCGCCTAAGGGCCACTGTCAAGCTGCTTGAACAGAATAGTTTTGAGAAGGTAATGATCTTTTGTAATACTAAATACATGACAGAGGCTGTTGCCCGTAAGTTGAAGAAGGCTGGTATCAAGGCAGAGAGCATTCATGGTGACATAAATCAAAATATGCGCGAGAAGGTTATCAAGGGCTTCAGAAACGGCAATATCCGTGCTTTGGTCTGTACTGATGTCGCAGCTCGAGGAATTGATGTTGAGGGTGTAGAGGCCGTAATCAATTATGAGATTCCAAATGAGAACGAGCATTATACTCATAGAATCGGCCGTACTGGTCGTGCAGGTCGTAAGGGTATCGCGTATACCTTCACATCACCGGTCCATCAGGCCAGGCTTGAGAACATAATCCGATATACCAGGACTGAGATGGCGATTTTAGAGTTACCTGATTCAGGAGGATCACATGATTGAAGTTACCTGTGCCGGCTGTGGCAAACCATTTCAAGCAGATGAAACAGTTGAACGTGCTTTTTGCATTTATTGTGGACATGCCAATGTAATTGCTCCACCAGCTGAAATGAAGGCAGGTCCTGAGCAGCAGCAGTACCTTGAATGGAAGCAAGCAATTGAAGATGTTAGATTCAAGGTCTGGAATAAGAAAACAGGAGAAAAGGGAGATACCTTCATTGGTTATTGGACCATGTTGATTTTTCATGGCCGTAACAGTAAGGGCTTTTTCGGTGTTAAGCGAGCCAGCAAGGAAGCAAATAAGTTTTGGCTCCAGCCCATAATAGGTGAGGTTCTTGCTCAGGCTGGCGATCAAGCTGGTAAGCTTGTCTCAGAGCAGCTATACGATTCGGCAAGGGCGTTTTATCAGACCTGTCGTGAAGATAAGCACTATGGTTCGAAAATGCTGGACATGGTTAAGCTTAAGCCTGAACAGATCGCTGAGAAAGCGGCAGCTGAGGTATGTGATCTCATTTACAGTTATTGGCTTAAATTCGAACCGATCAGCTATCGTGATGAAATATTCAGAGCAGCGTGGTTCGCTTTTGCCCCGGTTTTTTCTGAAAAAAAGGATGCCCTCGCTGAATGTGTAAGCAGACTTACGGAAGAGGAGCGAAAACAACTAAGTAAAATCATAGGTGTTGCGCTATAATCGAATATTCCTCATTTAATAATAAAGCGGCGATCTCCGGGAAGATTCGTCGCTTTTGTTATTAAAGTGTTTCAAGTCAGTTTGCTCACAAATAAGGAGAAACGGATTTTGGCTGGTTTATGTTTACAGCTTTGAGTAGCCGAAACTATTTACCAAAGCGTCGATCTTAGCACCCGCTTTGCAGTCAGGACAAGTGTCAACTGAATTTGTAGAATAATCGGGTAGTTCTTCATGACCGAAAATTGAATGAACAGTATAGCCGTCAATTTCATCGACCGCACTGAATATAGCAGCCAGGCTGCTGATTATGCCATGATAATAATGAATACACTGAATTGCCTGTGAAATAGTTGTACCTGTAGTAGTAGAAGCAGCAAGCAGCAGCACCTGTTTGTTCCAAACCATGCTCTGCACATTGTCACGGAAAATTAACTGTCCTGAATGATTCAGCTCAGGTGTGATAACATCAATGATGCTGCCGCTCATAGCTCCACCTGTTGCAGGATCAGTTAATGCCTCTGCGAGAAAAGCCGCGATAACCTCAGTCCCATCAAGACATACAATTGTTTCGACAGGCGTACTGCTGACAAGAAGCTCTGAGAAATACCTGGCGGCATCTCTGGCCATAACATGTCTGCTTTTGATCTGAGTGATATTTAGATAATAATTAACATGCGAGTTTCGTGTAGCAAAATGTCCTGGTAAAATCTCCATCTGAAGAGAAGGTTTTACAGATGATTGAATCATTCTTACTCTTGATTGCATAGCCGTTCACCTCCGGAACTATTGATCTGCGGCTGCATGAAGTCCGGCTAATACTCCGGTGGAAAATGCTGCCTGCAGATTGTATCCTCCAGTGTCACCGTCGAGATCCAGAACTTCACCTGCAAAATATAAGCCTTGTACGATTCTGGACAGCATACTTCTGGGATCTACTTCCTTAAGACTGACTCCGCCTGCTGTTACCATAGCCTCCCGGTAGCCTCTTGTGCCAGCTATATTCAGAGTCAATCCCTTACATCCTGTTGCCATTGCCTCAAGTTTTTTTAAGCTGATATCTGCTGCTCTTGTGTCTCTATTTATACCATACTGCTGCATCATGGCCTCTGTCAAACGTGATGGAAACGGATCAGTCAAACAGTTAATAATTGCTCTGGACGGATTTGCTTTTGCCGCTTTGTACCAGGTGTCAGCAAGATCAGCAGCTGATATATTCTCTGCCATATCAAGCTTGAGTTTCCAGTCATCAATACGTTCAGTTTCATGTGCTTCTGAGAAGTCCGGCAGGTTACGTGAAAGTCTCAAAATCACAGGCCCGGATAGACCAAAATGAGTGAACAACAGTTCACCGTGATCAGAGAAGCTTTTACGACCATTATGAATAAGTTGAACCTCTGTATGTTGCAGACTGATCCCTTTAAGATCACGCAGCCATTTTGTATCAATTACCAATGGAACAAGAGCCGGCCTAATCGGCTTAATGCAATGGCCGACTGCTGACGCCAGACGATATCCATCGCCAGATGAGCCTGTGCCAGGCCAGGACGCGCCGCCGGCCGCAAGGATAACGGCATCAGCCTTGTGGAATTCCGCGTCTGTTTTTACACCGATGATCCTGCCATCATTTACAATTATATCTTTGACAGCTTGTCTTAGAACGATTCTGACATTTTGCTTGTTTATTAGTTTAATTAAGCCGTCGAGTACATCTCCGGCCTTGTCGCTGGCAGGGAATATTTTGCCGTTGGGCTCTGTTGTGAAGCGTAGACCTACTCCTTGGAGGAGATCAAGCAGATCATCACGAAAAAAACCAGAAAAAGCAGGATAAAGAAATCTGCCATTCGTAAAGTATTTCTGAATGAAGGTATCAATATCGTTCGTGTTGGTCAGATTGCAGCGGCCCGCTCCAGTTATAAGCAGCTTTCGCCCGGGTGAGGGCATCTTATCTATAATAGTTACGCTGGCACCATTTATAGCTGCCGACCATGCTGCAATCAGCCCGGCGGCTCCAGCCCCGACAACTAAAACTCTTTTCCCCATTATTCACCTTCCGGCATTTAACTTATCGACAATATCTGCTACCTGCATTGCTGTGTCAAAGACGCTGCTTAATGATACATTCAGGGCATTGCATATCAAGGCCGCATTACCTATACTTGTTTGGGATTGACCATTCTCTACGCTGCTGATAAAGGAAACGCTAAGATCTGTTCTTCGTGCCAGCTCCATCTGGCTGATACGCTGTCTCTCACGTATGCGTTTGATTAGATGACCGTATGTTTCAAGTGGGAAAGCAGGACCATTGCTGTCTGAATTGTAATAGGCAACGCTTTTTTGATTCATATCTGTCTACCTCAGCTGACGATGTAACATATCCTATATCAGTATACTGTTGTTAGTATGTAATATTATAACAGAGATAATTTGCGAAAATATAGAATATACTGGTTGATCCGCCTTTTTTAGATGATCAGGGCTTAGGATAGCGCATGATTACTAACAGCGGGAATCAGTTATTTACTGGAGGCCATAAACAGTATGAATCATGAAGAGAATTTAGAACTAGCTGATGAACAAATACTCATTGAGTATCCGGCGGATAGCATCAACAACATGACTTTTACCGGTGAAAAAACTATTATCGTTGGTCTCAATTGCGGTCAAGGCGATAAGGATCTTGAAGAGGCAGAACGATCCTTGTCTGAACTTGCCGAGCTCGTAGAGACCGCAGGAGGAGTAGTTGTCGCGTCAGTTTTACAAAACAGGCCCGCTCCGGATACTGCCTGGTTTATTGGCAGAGGCAAGCTTGATGAGATCATGTCCGCTGCTCTTGAACTGCAGGCGGAGACACTGGTATTTGATGATGAGCTCTCAGGCTCGCAGATTAGAAACATTGAAGATTTGACAGGTAAGAAGGTTCTTGATCGTACCTTTGTAATTCTCGATATTTTTGCCGGTCGTGCAAAAACCAGAGAAGGGAAGCTGCAGGTTGAGCTGGCTCAGCTGCAGTACAGAATGAGCCGCCTCATTGGTACCGGCAAGGCTCTCTCCAGGCTAGGTGGAGGCATCGGGACCAGAGGTCCTGGAGAAACTAAGCTTGAGACGGATCGCAGACATATCAGCCGCAGAATTGCTGCACTTAAGAGAAATCTTAACTCCACTCGTGAACGGCGTGAACGGACCAGGCAGCAGCGGCATAATAATGATGCGCTCACGGCTGCGGTCGTTGGCTACACAAACGCTGGCAAAAGCTCATTAATGAATGCGCTCTGTTCGTCTGATCTGGAAACAGCAGATCAGGTGTTCGCAACGCTTGACCCTGTTGCAAGGAAGCTTATGCTGCCAGACGGACAGCAGCTGATCCTGATTGATACGGTTGGCTTCATCAGGAAGCTGCCGCATCATCTCGTTGAGGCTTTTCGCTCTACGCTGGAAGAAGTTACCGCTGCTGATCTTATCATGCATGTTACTGATGTTTCAGATCCGGAGGCTGAACGCCAGATTCAGATAGTTCATGAGCTGCTGAGCGAGCTCAAGGCAATGGACAAGCCAAGACTTCATGTTCTTAATAAATCTGATCTGCTCGTTGAGCCTGCATCGCGTACTTTGTTCTTTGATGGCGAGGGTGTTAAAACGATCCAGGTCTCAGCCAGAACAGGCAGTGGATTGGATAAGCTTAAGGATGCACTGGCCGAGTCTGCCGGTCTTGGCATGATTCCTCTGCGCTTACTGATCCCCTATGATAAGACTGGTCTACTCAGCCTGATCAAGGATAATGGAGTTGTTGATACAATTGAGTACCTTGAAGCAGGTACAGCTGTCAGGGCAAGAGTGAAATCTAGTATTTACAGTGCTCTAGCTGAATTTATCCGACTTGCGCAATAACCTGGCTAAGGCTAAAATAGTAATTATTTAACAAGTCGGTCTTGACCGATGCGAGAGGGGGCTGCCGTTAGGCTGAAGCTTTATGCAGGATTACGATCAGAAGGTAAATGACCTGATGCTTGACATATTTGATAAGATTCTGGTAACAGAGGAGAAGGCACTGAGTAAGGGCTATTTTAAGGATCTCTCTGTTGCTGAGATGCATACTCTTGAGAGCATAGGCCTATATGACTCGAAAACAATGAGTGAGACGGCAGCTGATCTGGGTGTAACAACAGGAACTCTGACTGTTGCAGTTGATCGACTAGTCCGCAAGGGATATGTCAAGCGTCAGCGTGATGAGCACGATCGAAGAGTTGTTCGGGTTCAGCTTACACGTCAAGGCAAGCTGGCCTATCGCATGCACCACAAGTTTCATACTCTTCTGGTTGATCGTCTGGTCGAACCTCTTGATGAAGCTCAACGCGAGCTGTTTCTCAGTACTCTTCAGAGTATATCTGACTTCGTAAATGAGCAAAGCAGAAAATATAATGAGCTTGATAAGGAGCAGAAGGCATGACAGATAAAAAGAACTGGGACATATCAGAGATACAAAAAATAGTATTCAAGGCTGTTGCCGAGGCAGCAGGAAGTGAAATCGATGAACTCACTGCAGATACAGAGCTGATCACAAAACTTAATATGGACTCGTTGGCTATTTTTGAGTTGGCGATCGAGCTTGAGGAAGCTTTTGAGCTGAGAATTCCTGATGAAGATATTGATGATATTAAAACGATTGGAGATGTCATCGACTATATTGATAGCAGGATCAGCTAAGGGGGAAATGAAATGCAGATCATAAAAGGCGAACAGTATTTCAAGGTCAGGTCTTTTGCCAATGTACCTGAAATGCTGAGACAAAGTGTAGAGCTTTTCGGAGATAATCCGGCTGTCAAGCATAGGCTCACGCCTTCTTCGGAGATTGAGACAAAAACATACAAAGAGTTGTTTAAGGATACAGTGGCACTAGTATCCTTTTTACGTAAAAATGGCCGGCGGGGACGCCGTATAGCTGTTGTC
>CAZSLR010000020.1:14009-17418 GCA_964607635.1 uncultured Oscillospiraceae bacterium | reverse complement strand
GTAAAATGATCAAATCTTGTTACAGTAAGAGTTTTTTACTCAAGTTAAAATCAAACCATTCGATAACAAATATGGATAAAACTAAAATTAAGGACGTTTACATTTGATGATTAGAAGCAATTTGAATTTTCGCAGAATAATTGTCAGCAGAATAATCATTTTTACTGTTTTGGCTCTTGTTTTGCTCCTGATATATGGACGTATGATCGCCAATAGCAACGCTACCAACAGTCAGACAGGCCAGCTGATAAATGTACTTGGAAGACAACGCATGCTTACCCAGGAAATAGCAAAAGACGCTAACAGGCTTTATGTTCTGATTCAGGCTGTAGAAACTGGAACTGCTGTTAGTGATCCCATGATCATAGAGCAAGCAAAAAGCGAGAGCAGGCAGATGCTGCGACAAGCAATTGACGAATTCGAAGAAGTTGTCAATGGGATTTTCGCTGGTGAAATAGTTGTAGCGGATGAAATAATTGACCTGGACATCTCAAATGAAGAGATAGATAAGCTTCGTTTGGAAATAAGAAGCAAGTGGCATGGTTATCGCCTGGCAGCCGAAACGATTGCTGCAGGCAACACGATTGACTCAAATATGGGCGAAGCAATCGTTTACATCAACGCTAACAATATGCAGCTGCTTGATCTTAGCGAGTCTTTGACCAATATGGTGATCGATCAACGGGTCAAGAAAACTGATAATAGCAGAACCATTGCACAGATCATAATGCTGCTATCACTTCTCAGCCTTTTTGTCGGCATGGTCTGGCTCTATCAATTTGTAATTTTGCCGTTAGATGAGCTGTACCAGCAATTGTCGATCACTGGATTGGAGAGTCGAAAACGGCTGAAACGTTTTTTCCCGGCAACGCCTGCGGCGCTGGCAATGACCTCTGAGGTTCGCAACGCTTTTGAGAGGCTGCGCAGCTTGATCAAACTGATTGAAAATGTTAATCAGAATGTTTCCTTCCAGGAGGTTCTGGAGTTCATATATGATACCTTCTCTGCTTATATCCCCTATTCGTACATAGGCATCGCACTACTAAAGGAAGACGATACCGTTCTAGAGGCTAGCTATGGAATAGGAGGGCTAGATCTCTCCAGTCTTAGGGATAAGCTTGAGGGCATGCGGGTAGACATAAACAGAACGAGTCTGGCTGATATTCTGAACAATAATCAGGCCAGAGTTATCAATGATTATCAAGGCTATATGAAGGATAGAGAGATTAGAGAATATTCACGTCATTTGCTTGATGCAGGCATCAGGTCATCGATAACTCTTCCTCTGACTAGCAATGAAAAACAGCTTGGTTTGATATTTTTCTCGAGCACAAGAAAAAACGTGTATAATCATTACCATCTGGCCTTCCTGCAGACAATTGCCAACAGCATCGGTATCAGCTTCGAGAAGAGCATATTTATTGATCAGCTGCTTTATAGCTCAATTCTAGCTATGGCAAGATTGACCGAGGCCAGAGATGAGGATACCGGTGATCATCTTGAGAGAATCAAGCATTATACCAGGACTGTCGCCCTCTGGCTGCGAGAGGCTGGTCACCATCGCGACATTCTTAATCAAGGTTATATCGATGATCTGGCACGCTTCAGTCCATTGCACGATATTGGCAAGGTTGGAATCAGGGATGGCATTTTGCTTAAGCCAGGCAAGCTGACAACAGAGGAATTCGAGGAAATGAAGAAGCATACTGATTATGGTGCAAATGTACTTAATGTTGCTGAGCAGCAAATGAAGCAGGCCGGTCGCAGCCTCTTCAAGATTGGAATTGAGATCGTCAGCTCTCATCATGAAAAATGGAATGGCAGCGGTTATCCCCGCGGACTTAAGGGTGAAGAAATTCCACTGGCAGCCCGTATTGTGGCTGTCGCTGATGTGTTCGACGCATTAACCAGCAAACGGCCTTATAAGGAAGAATTCTCGTTTTCTGAAGCAATACGAATTATGACAAATGGTCGCGGCAGTCATTTTGACCCTGTCATTCTGGATGTTTTTACGTCTGATCTTGTTCGCCTTGAGGAAACGTACCATGTGATCCGGAGCAAATCGGAATCATTATCCTTCGGCACATGATCAACTATACTTGATATTTTCGGAGAGTCACCTTAGAATTGTAACGATTGATACTTTGAGACAGCAAGTATTTGCCTGCCGCTACTTCGTGTAGTCAGTGGCTCTATAGGTGATCACAATGAAAAAAGTCCTGAAGAAAACACTAAATTTCTTATTGCATAGAGTATTACTCGTGAGTCTGCTGATTATTTTGCAGATTACGATACTAATTGTTGTAATCCAGTATTTCAATACCTATTTTATTGGCTTCTATTGGTTTTCTTTGTTTATCAGTGCGGTCGCGAGCTTCTTCATCATGAACAGCAAAAGTAACCCGGCCTATAAGCTTGCCTGGATCGCGCCAATTCTACTTTTCCCAGTGTTTGGCGGGCTATTTTATATTGTATTTGGCAACAATAAGCTCAGCAAAAGAGATAAGAAAAAAATGAAAGTCCTGGAGCAACAGATGATCGAGACGCTGAATGAGAAGCAGCGGGTAGTTGATGCCTTGGCTCTCGTACATCCTTCTGCGGCCAATCAGGCTCGTTATATCGCTTTATATGCGCACAGCCCGCTTTATCAGTATAGTAAAACGGAATATCTGGCTCAGGGCGAGATACAGTTTAAAAAAATGGTAGAAGCTCTTGAGAAGGCAGAGAGGTTTGTTTTTCTGGAATATTTCATAATCGCCGAGGGACATATGTGGCAGACGATCCTCGATATCCTGGTTCGCAAGGCAGCTCAGGGTGTTGATGTCCGCTTGATCTATGATGATTTCGGTTGCTTGATGACTCTCCCCTACAAATATGACACATATTTGCAGACTCTAGGCATAAAATGCGCGATATTTAACCCGATTAAGCCTGTTCTGTCCAAGAGGCTAAATACGAGAGATCATCGAAAAATTTGTGTGATCGATGGAATCGTAGGTTTCACTGGAGGCGCGAATTTAGCTGACGAGTATATCAACGAACTGGATCGTTTTGGTCATTGGAAGGATACCGGCATTATGATTGAAGGAGATGCTGTGTGGAGCCTTACTGTTATGTTCTTGACAATGTGGGACTATATAATCGGTATCGAGGAAGAGCTTTCCGTATACAAAGCTCTGCCTCAGCCAACGGATGGCTATATTGTTGATGGCTTCGTCCAGCCTTTTGCTGACAATCCACTTGACGACGAGCCGGTTGGAGAAACTGTTTACCTCAACTTAATATCCAAGGCCCGCCATTATATATACATCAACACGCCCTATCTCATCATAGGCAATGAGATGACTGTGGCTCTCACATCTGCCGCCAAGTCAGGCGTAGATGTCCGTATAGTTACACCTCATATTCC
>CAZSLR010000020.1:0-13909 GCA_964607635.1 uncultured Oscillospiraceae bacterium | reverse complement strand
GCCTGCTACGGGAGGCACAAATGAAATGCTGGCAGGATAATCCACATCAGGAAATTTGCGCGGTTCTTCTCTGGAGTAAAGCACCTTCAACGATTCGATATCACGCTTGCGCAGCTCACGCCGCATCACGCGGCTTAACGGACAAACGCTTGTTCTATAAATATCCTCGATTTCAAATCTAGTCGGATCAAGCTTATTGCCTGTTCCCATGGAGCTTATGATCGGTATGTCCAGAAGCTTAGCCTGGACCACAAGCTCAAGCTTAGCCGTAACATTGTCGATCGCGTCAATGATATAGCATAAACCAGGTCTCAGGATATCAGACTTATTGCCAGGCAAGTACATCTCTTGAAATATTTCTACTCTTGCTGAAGGATTTATTGATAGTACACGTTCACGCTCGACCTCAACCTTGGCTCTGCCGATAGTCTCGTGAGTTGCTATCAGCTGACGGTTGAGGTTGGTTATATGTATTGTATCATGATCGATAAGAATTAAATGTCCAATTCCAGCTCTTGCAAGAGCTTCAACAACATATGAGCCTACGCCGCCAAGCCCAAATACAGCCACAGTGGCTGTATTAAGCTTGTGAAGCCCTTCTGTTCCAATAAGAAGTTCGGTTCTGCTAAATTGATGCTCCATCTGCTTTGCTCCTCTTCATTACTATATGTGATTCTATCACAGAATCGACATGTGCAATGGACTGCATGATAACACCATTTATCCTGCTGGCACGTGACAAGAAGAAAACATGGTGTCAGGGCTATTGTCCTCGTGCCAATCTTTATACAAAAGTAGGAAAGCTGCCTTTTGCCCGCGGCGGAAAAACTCCCAAGTCATTCACAAAAGGAAAAGTTAAATGGTACGTTCTTGCCTATTTCAGCCTGAATCTACTGATTATGCTGGGTACGACCATTCGAGTCGCTGCTGGTTCGATGGACCCGATGAATTATCCTCGCTTTTTGCTATTCTTCGCGTTCAGAAGTGAACTGCCACAGCTGTTGCCTTCAGCTAATACCGCTCAGTGGCTATCACATTTTTCCTATAGGTTTTTTTCCATGATGATGACAACGTCTGTTATCGGCCTGATTATGTCATTAGTTTATAAACCGAGAACCTGGTGTACTATTTGCCCTGTGGCAACAATGTCGGATGTCGCTCTCAAGGGTATGAAATCTAGCGCTAGTGCTCAGAAACAGCCGAACATAGCCAAGAGATAAAGGCAAAAGTAGTCTATCTATTCGCAGATAACAAGAATAAAATCATGACAGCAAGATATGCTCCGAGAGCCATACACACCTGATTGAAGCCAGGTTCACGTAGCCGCAGCTTCTGCAGCTTATTCAGCCTACGAGCGAAGGTGAAATACAAAATAATTCCTATACTGAGTGTAATTATCCAGGTCAGAGTATTATCCAATATGACCTCACCAGTCAAATCTAGAGCATGGTCAAACAAGAAAGAGGACATGAAGCTGCCGGTGATGCCGGTAAACAGGCACATTGAACCCAGAACCAGAACCACCAGTTTTTTTACAGGGTCAGTACGCAAATTTGTGAAACCGTTATGCTGTACAATGCCTGAGTCTATTTGACCAATAGAAATATTCTCCGCCAGATTTCGATCCCTGCCAAATATCCGACTGATCCGCAAAAAATACAGCACCGTTCCCAGATTGATCAGAAGAAGACTTATCTTCAGCAGGCCATCGGCAAAATCTGCCTTGATTAAATATTTCGATACACTGCCATTAAAAAAAGGAGCTCCCGTCACACCGAGCATACCCATGATCATTGCTACCGATACTGCTGGCAAACGGCGCCAGACATCGCTTATTTTTCGAATATCTCTCGTTTGAAATTTATCGACTATTATTCCAACAGCCAGAAACAAAGCAGACTTAAATAGTGCATGATTCAAGATATGAAGCATAGCACCTGTTTGCGAGTTAGAGCTGCCATAACTATAAGCCGCAACAATAAGACCAATTTGCGAAATGGTACTGTAGCCCAGGATCTTTTTGATATCAGTTTGTATCAAAGCAAGTAGTATCCCGGCAAAAGACGTCATAATTCCTACTATCAAAAAAAACAGTTCACTTCCAGCAAGAGAAAAGACAGCAAGCAGTCTGAATAGTAAGATCAAGCCTGTTTTTACGTATATTCCTGAAAGCAGAGCGGAAACAGACGAAGGGGCTCCCGGAGATCCATGAGCTTTAGGAAGCCAGCTGAAAAGAGGAAACAGTGCTGCCTTCAGCGAAACCGCAGAAGCCATAAGTGTAAATGGCAAAATCAGCGATTGACCGAGGTCGTCTTTTGCCAGAATATCTGATAATGCTCTTATGCTCAACGTTCCAGTCAGGCGATAGAGAAATCCCAAACCAAACAGATACATAGTCATAGCCGTCATATTTATCATGATATAGAAGATGCCGTCATAAATAGATCTTTTTTTAACATCGAATAAGATTAGAAGTGTTACCACTATCGTTGCGATTTCAATCAAAATGTATATGTTGAAGAGATCACTTGATACCAAAACGCCTGCCAGCAGGCCTTCCAGTACTAAAAAAAGTGTCATGAAGCTGCGATCAATACTGACCTGTGATATGTCAAAAAGCAGCAGAAGCATGATCATTGTTGTCATCAATACAAGCATTACAGCTGTTAGACGATCTGCCGACAGAGTAATACCTGCTGAAACAGGCCAATTGCCAATATCAACACTTATACCACCAGTCATTTTTACATTCATAAAGGTTGTAATTGCAACAGCAATTGAGGCCAGCTGAAAAACAATAGCGGACGGCCTGATCAGTTTCTCAGGCAGGAAATATATAATGGCCGCAAGCACTATAGGTCCTAGGACAAGAAACAACAGCTCAGACATCTTCTCTCTCCTCCAGCTCCAGATGTTTAGTTTTGTCCCAGTTAGCGGTTCTGTAGCGATGATATAACGAGATAAATAATGTTAAGTCAACAGCGGTCACACAAATCCCGATTACAATAGCTGTAATCATAAGTGCCTGCGGAAGCGGATCTGCCATCTGATCTGGTACAGCACCATAAATCGGCGGAACTGAATTGGGTTTGCTGAGCATAGTAATAAAAAACAAAATTGCCGAGACCTCCATGATTCCCAGACAAATTATTGACTTGAGAATGTTGCGTCTGGCCATAAGTCCATAGAACGCGATAAAAAATAGAACAATGCTCATTATTTCCCCGAAACCAAGCTCCATATCATTCACCTGCTCTCATAGAAGACAAATCTGATAAATACAATACTTATACCCATACAGACCTTGATGCCGATCAGTAAATTCATGATTATAAAGTATGCAGTACGTGGCAATGTCTCAAAATCCTGCCAGAGTACAATACCAGCATAGACCGCTGATATCAAAAGCGCTATGAATGCGATCTTCTCAATGTTCTGCAGCATATCCATTCGCATATCATTTATTGGCAGCATTATGTAGCGAGTAATTAGAATAGCCGACAGGATCGCACCACCCTGGAAGCCACCGCCTGGCGTGTCGTGGCCGAACAATATTATATACAACGCCAGCAGCATGATAAATGGATACAATAATGTGATCAAAGGTGCCGCCAGCCTCTGTTCGTTTTCTAACCTGTAGCCAAAATTACCTTGCCAGAGTGAAGCTCCTGGATCATATATATGACCTTGGTGATGGGAGAAAAATATAACGGCCATCACGCTTATCATTAGCGTTAGGGTTTCAAAAATAGTGTCATAAACTCTATATTGGAGATAGATCGCAGCTACAGCGTTTTTAGCAGAGGTGTCTACGAAGAAATTATTCGTGTAATAAGCCCTTAGTAATTCAGGCTGTACCCTATCTCCAAAACCAGCAAATAAATATAGTACAAGTGCAAGCAGCAGCAACGACAAGCCGGCAGCAGCAACGCGCTGATACTTAACTGATTTCGAAACTCTGTATCGCGGCTTCGCCTGCTCGCGGCTGGATTCCTCTAGAAAGAGCTCTTGTTTTCTGAGAGCAGCAAGATATAGTACAGTAGCAAGTGTGCTGCCGATCACCGCTTCTGCCAATGCCACATCCGGCGCATCGTGATATAGATAAACCATTGAGCTTACGAGCGAGAATACACCTGCATATATGATTGCTACCCTCAGAGAAGACTGCTGAATAATCAGCAGTGCTAAAACAAGAAGTACAGGCATTAAAATATACTCAAGCATCTTTCTGATCTTCCTCCTCACTTGGAGTGTCAGTCAGCTTGAAGTCGCTGGACCAGGCAGAATGTGCTATTGCATGTGCAATTATAGGATTTGTAATAAGTGTAAACCCAATAATAATTATTATTTTAAAGCTGTGCTGATTCCATCCGTTGTAAAACACAGCACCTAATAATACTGAGAGCAAGCCAACTGTATCGACCTTTGTTGCCAGAACAAGTCGGGTGCCTAACGAATAGTGCCTGATAAGACCATACATTCCAACAATAATAAACAACAAGCCGCCGCTTATCAAAGCAATTCCGATTATTTCATGCCAGACCATAGGCTGCTCCCCACTAAGTCTAGATCTGTCTGCGCTTGCTGACATACCTTGCAAGTAGCAGAACACTTATGAAACCAATAAGACTATATATCAGAGCCATATCGAGAATATAAGCCTCATCACTAATTATTGACAACAGGACAATCAGGATTACTGTTTTTGATGAAAATAGCGCCAACCCCTGAAGCCGGTGCCAATCTGTCGGACCTCTAACTACAACAAATAAACTTGCTGTCAGTAAAACAGATATTATACCAGCGGCAATATAGATCATCTCACGCCCCCCTACCTGCTACTCTGTTGTATTCTTCTATCATTGATAGTCTGCAGCATGTGCAAAATACCTTCATGTCTGCCTACTATCATCTTAGTTGATTCAGATTCCTTCACCTTGTTTTGTACCAACCACAATACAAGCAGCTCATTACCTTCACGTGCTACCGTAACGGTTCCGGGTGTCAGCGTAATTGAAGCGGCCAGCACTGCTATCAGGAAATCATCAGTTAATTCTGTTTTTACAAATACCAGAACTGACCTGGTCTGTCCTCGGAATATATTTATAACGGTCAAAATGCCTGAAAGATAGATCTGGCCAATTAGCCAAATTCCATATAACAGCCATATTCCTAAGCTCCTAAAACTCCATCGTTGACTTTGCCTAACATCATGCAAGGCCCTTATTGTCAAGACAGAAATCGAGGCAACAAAAAGGCCTAACCCAAGGTTAGGCCCGGTCCACAGCTCAGTCAAAGCGGCCCACATAATTGTGAGTACAGCAAGACTTCCTGTAGTTCTAGTCACATTATTCATGTGACCATTATAACTGTTCTATCATATCCAGTAAAGCCGTAATCGGTTGAGCTCCTGTAAATTCATGTTCTTCATTTATTACTACCTTAGGTACGCCGGTAACATTGTACTTGATAGCCATATGCGGGAACTGACTCGCTTCTACCATATCGGCCACCACATTGCTGTTCTCAAGAGCCAGCCTATGCGCTGTAGAAACTGCATCAGGACAATATGGGCAGCCAAGTGTTACAAATACCTGGATATGAACCTTCTTATCAATATTTTTTATGCGTTTCTCAAGATCGGGCGGCATTTGTTCCTTTTTTCCGGACACCTCCATAAGGGCTGCCAGGAATGAGTTTATCTCATAGCCACCCGGAACACCGTAGAATCGCATACCTGTATCCTTACCATCCTTATCTGCAAGAACGATAGCCGGAACCTTATCAACCTTATAAAGATCTGCTTTGTCAGCATCGGTTACAAGATTATATTTTTGCAGCTTCAGCTTATCATTCAATGCCGATATTTCCTCGACAAACATTCTGCCGTCTCTGCATGACTGGCATTCAAATTCCTGAGTGAAATAAATAATATTAACATCGTTGCCAAGCTGGTCCAATATACCCTTAAGCTGTTGTTGTACTTGTTCATCAAAAAGAGCCATAGTTATTTCCTCCTGTTCATAATTCCGGTGAATTAAGTAGATAATCAGTTGCAGCAAGCGCGGCCTTGGAGCCTTCTCCACAGGCAACTATGATCTGCTTATACGGAACTGTCGTAACATCGCCGGCAGCAAATATTCCGGGAACATTGGTCCGGCAATAGCTGTCGACTTTAATTTCATTATACTCATTCATATCCAGCAGTCCAGTGACAAAAGCACTGTTCGGAATTAATCCAATCTCAACAAATAATCCATCTGCTTCTATATAGATATCCTCTGCTGTATTTCTATCTTGCGCACGAACTCCTGTAAGCTTTTTATCACCTTCCAGACCGCTTAGTATGTGAGATAGCTTATAATCAACATTCTTATATGCAGATAGTTTATCTATTAGGATCTGGTCCGCTGTTAGCTTGTCACGTCTCTGAACAATAGTGACATGTGTCGCTACCTTGGCCAGATCAATAGCTGCCTGGACACCGGAATTGCCGCCTCCTGCGACCACAACTCTCTTGCCTGCAAAAAACGGTGCGTCACAGATAGCGCAATATGCTACCCCATGGCCCGTCAATTCCCTTTCCTTGTCAAGTCCAAGCTTCTTATTCTGTTTGCCTGAGGCGATAACGATAGATTTCGCCTTGTAAACACGTCCATCCTCAAGCTCTACAAGTTTTATTAATCCATCAGTTATTTTTTTGACCTTAGCCTTAGATTCGAAATCTATGCCGAATTGCATAACCTGATCACGGAATTTATTAACCAGCTCCATGCCATCAATATATCGATAGCCAAGATAGTTTTCTATGCCCGTGGTTTCAGCCATCTGACCACCGACCTGATCAGTAACTATTCCTGTGACAAGCCCCTTGCGCAGACTGTAAACTGCTGCGGTCAAGCCGGCTGGTCCACCACCTATAATCATAACATCATAGATTTTCTCACTGTCGAAGCTCTTAAGCTGCGTCGGTGCAGTGAAGCTGCCGATATTAAAATTGAAATCCATGTGCGTCACTCCTCATGTAATTATATTAATATTTTATCCAATGAAGATTATATCACAGAGGTGCCTGATCTAATAGCTTCACGCCTTTAATTTCCTATTTTCGTAACGCTGGCGATATTTAACAACATAGGTCCAAAGTATTTTAATAGTGGCCATTATCGGCACTCCCAGAATCATGCCCGGGATACCCATAATACTGCCGAACAGCAAGACAGAAAACATAACCAGCAGCGGATGCATGCCAACGCTATGTGACATGATCTGTGGCGATATGAAGCTTGACTCGACCTGCTGAACAACAACGATCAGAATTATGACCCACAAGGCTGATATTGGTCTGTCCATCAGAGCCAATACAACCGGCAGTATACCACCAATCCAAGGGCCGAAATATGGAATTATATTCGTGAAGCCGGCAACAAGTCCAATTGTCAGTGCGTGAGGTACGCCAATTATGGCACAACCGATCCCTGTAAGAACACCAACAAAAGCAGCCACAAGCAGCTGTCCGCGGATAAAGCTGCCCAGAACCTTGTCGACCTCTCCTGCGAAGCTGATAAGGTCTGTTCTGGCACTGCCCTTGAACGGCTGCAGTAAGTTCTTAACCAGACGATCCTTATCCTTGAGATAATAGAACGTAATGATCGGTGTCATGACCAGATCAAGCAGCTTGCTGCTCGATGCCAACAGCCAGCTTGAGAAATCGCCAAGAGCATGCTTAACCATGTCAGCCAGATTTGCCATTTCCTTGTCAATGTCTATCCAGCCAAGAACAGGCTCAGGAATAATAGTTAAGCGTCCATCTCTGATCTCTTCGGCAGTTTTAACTACAAATTTGATCATATTGGGGATATCCTCAGCAAGCCCTGCGGCATCCCGTACCAGTCGAGGCACGAACAGCGCAAGAACTATGGCAAGAACTCCAATAATTCCTAAAAACAAAAGTATAATCCCAAATATTCTACGCAGCTTCTTTTTCTCAAGAAGCTTGATCAGCGGATCAAATAAATATGCCAGTACAAGCGCGTAAACAAATGGTGCTATGACCTGAGCTATATTCCCCCGTATTAAATAGATAATTAATGCGACAACAGCGAACATTACAAAATCAAATATCGCTCTGCGATGACGTCCGAACTCTTCTACTGCAGCTTCTTTATTAATAATACGCTTTTTCTGCTCCAATGTGCTTATCCTCACTGATGCCTAAAATTAGTCAGATCCTCCAATGGAATATATGTTGAGACAAAAAAGCTCTGACCAATCTATTTTAGCGTTTTTAACATCAGTCGTATAGTACGTTCACGGCACATCTGAAGCTTCCGCGTATTATCCTTATCATGCAGCAGCAAGAACCTTGTCTCCTGGAAGAAGGCGGAGAGCATGCCTGATATAACGAATCGACTATCATCAGCGTCGATCGACTCACTGATAAGTCCATCGCGCAGACCAGCCAGTCTGACAGTTTCAAACAACTCATTCATGCCTGATACCAACTCATGAATCAACTCACAATCCTCTGATATCAGAAGCTCGACCTCGCTTGAATCAAGGCTCATGAACATGACCAACAGGCTCGGAAATCTGTTCCCGAGCATATCTACCACATAGTCCAATGCCTGCTCAAGCAGGTCCAGAAATCCTTGGTGTCCAGCAACGAAGGATCGCAGAGCCTCGTATTCTCTGATCACATGATATCTTGTTGCCTTGCGCAGAAGCTCCTCTTTGCTAGAAAAATACTCATAAGCAGTGCTCTTGCCAATACCGGCAGCTGCTGATATATCGGATATTTTCAGCTCATGAATTTGCCTTCCCTGGTCCAGCAGTTCAACGATACCATTGAAAATGGCAATTTCCTTGTCTGAATACTGTTCATTTGGTCTCACTTCTGCGCCACCTCTGCTTCATCGCTCATATCAACGGTCAGCAACTTCTTATTCTTGCTTTTTCTGTGAAACAGATTGTAAAGGATGGGGACGACTAACAGCGTAAGCAAGGTTGCGTAAGTCAATCCACCAATCGTAACAACAGCCATCGGCTGCATCATTTCAGCACCGCTGCCTAGTCCGAGTGCCATTGTACTCATAGCAAGAATTGTCGTCAAAGCGGTCATCAGGATCGGTCTGATTCTGGTAGTACCGGCAGCAACAAGAGCATCAAGCTGACTCATGCCCTCTTCTCGCAGCTGATTAACATAACTGACAAAAACAATGCCATTATTTACAACTACACCCGCTAGTACCAGGAAGCCCAGCATCGCGATAACTGACAACTCCATTCCACTTACCCACAATAATAATAAACCACCGGTAAAAGCCAAGGGCAAGGTGAACAGAACGATAAATGGGGATAGCAAATCCTGGAACTGTGCTACCATGATCAGGTAGATAAAAATTACAGCCAAAGCGATCATCAAAACCAAATCACCCATCGCGTCCTGAATACTCTCGTTCTCGCCGGTTATTTCCAGCTCAAATCCGGCAGGAACCTCATATGCGGCCAGCTGGTCCTCGAACTCACGGCTGACCAGACCAATGTTATAGCCATCAGCGACCTCAGCACTTACAGTCATATAACGCGACTGACCGCTGCGCCTGATCGACTTAAGGCTCTCAGCTTCAGTAATCTCAGCTATATCTTTGAGCTTGATCATCTCTTCAGTTCCGTCCTGCTTCTTGACCTCAAACTCAAAATCAGCCAGATTATCTCTAGTTATGTTAAGTCTTTCTGTATTAATTAAGACGACCGGATAATCCTCCTGCTCAGAGGTCAATACTGAAGCCTGTGATTGCGCAGTCAGCATTTTATTCAAATCGCCGAACACCTGTGCAACAGTCAAGCCCTCCCGTATAGCCGCTGCCTTATCAACAATAACTCTTGTTTCTCTTCCTGCATCCTCAAGACCTGTAGTGATCTTAGAAGTTCCTTCGACTTTTGCCATTATATCGGCGATATCACGGGCGATATCAGCCATTTCATCAAGATCATTACCCTTGATGTTTACTGCTAGACCACTGCCGCCTAGAGCTGACATATCCATATTGGATGCAGTTACTGACATCTCTATATCGAGGTCAGCTGTTTTCTCGTATATCAAACGTTCAACGTCTTTATTTGTTAGCGATCTATTCTCACGCAGCATAATATAGAAACTTGTGCCCTCACCAGAGCCGCCGCCCATAAGACCTGCTGTACCACCGCCAGCCATAGCACCTACAGTTTCTACTGCTTCAATTTCCAGAATTCGAGACGCAACAAGATCATTCATTTCATACGTTTCTTCTTTGCCGGAGCCTTGCGGCATGGTCACATTAGCGCTCATCTGCGGCGAATCCATGTCTGACATAAAAGCCGTTCCCATGACAGTTACTCCAAATATACTGAACGCAAGAAGGCCAGTCACTAGAACCAGAACGATGGCCTTGCGGCGCAGTGCGACTCGAAGAAGCTTCTCATATCCATGATTGACAATATCAAACCAGTGATGCTCTTTTTCCTTTACCGTTCTGAGAGCTGTCGCACCCATAGCCGGCACAAGAGTTAAGGCGATAATCAAGCTTGCGATCAGGCTATAAGCTATGGTCAGCCCCATATCAGTGAACAGTTGACGTGACAGCCCCTCTGTAAATACTATTGGCAGGAAAACACAGATCGTAGTCAGCGTTGAAGCGAAGATCGCGCCGGAAACCTGTCTGGCACCTTCGATCGCTGCTCTCGAAGCGGAATAACCCTCGTGCCGCAAACGGTAAATATTTTCTATTACGACTATACTGTTATCAACTAGCATACCGACACCGAGTGCCAGACCTGATAGTGAGATCATATTCAATGTGACATTGCTGAAGAACATCATCGTGACGGCGAACATCAAGCTGACTGGAATACTGAAGGCGATAACTACAGTAGGTCTGATATCACGTAGGAAGAGCAGCAGAACCAGAATGGCCAGTGCTCCGCCATAAAGCAGATTCTCAAGCACGCTGCCGGTGATCATATTGATATAATCACCCTGATTCATCAGAGGCGTGATATTGAGACCTTCATAATCGTTCTCAAGCTTTTCAATTTGAGCGCTAATAGCATTCGCGACCTCAGCTGTCGAGGCCGTACTCTGTTTCTGGAAGCTTAGCAAAATACCTGAATTGCCATTAACCTTCGCGTACATTTCGGAGGAGTTATCAGTCATCTCAATATCAGCGATATCAGTAAGCTTAACATCACCTACCGGCTCAATTTCCATCAGAATCAGCTGCTCCAGCTCCTCAATCGAAGCGAAGCTGTCACCGACTTTTACCAGATGCTGTTCCTGTCCCTCGCTAATATAGCCAGCAGGCATACTGAAATTTTGAGCAGCTATCAAGCCCTTGATCATTTCCTCTGTGATTATATTCCGCAAATCTGCAGCGGTTAGAGCATCCTCCTCCGCCTTATCAAACTCGACTAATCCTTTTTCAAGCTCTGTCTGGCCATTTTCAAGCTGTATTTGTGCCTTGGCAAGCTCTGTCGCAGCGGTTATCTTACCTGATTCCAGCTGTTCATAGCCTGATTTAGCTTCCTTAAGACCTTGCTCAAGCTGCGGCTTCATTGCTGAAACCGTCATCTTGCGAACATTTATATTTTGCAGCTCAGTTTCGATCGCAACTAGCCTGCTTACAGCAGTATCGGCCTGGCTGTTGATCTGTGCGATCTGATCCTGTGTCATTCCTGCGAGCTCAGGCGGCAAGGAAGACGCAAGCTGATTCATAACAGCCGTGAACTCCTCCGAACTAAGAGCTGATACACCATTAGGGAAAACCTGACTTAGCATCGTATCTAGATCCACTACCTGCTTAAGAGCGGTCTTCTCTTGGACAAAAGCCTGCTCTTGTGCGTTCAGCAGAGATTCCTCCGCCAGCAAGCCGTTGAGACTGGCAATCGCGTTACTGACCTCAACCGTCGCTCTGGCAAGCTCATCCTTCTGCTGCGGGCCCTCTGTATCCAGAGCCTGCTGACCATCCTCCAACTGAGCCCTGGCCTCATCCAGCTCCTCACGCTTCTCATCGAAGGTCTTCTGCAGCTCAGCTCTGACCTGTTCATTAATTTTTTCAATACCTTCGTCATTAAGACGAATTTCCAGCTGCTTCTCCAGCAAGCCCTGGGCACTCACCGTCGCGACCCCAGCGATTCTCTCGAACGAAGGAATCACGGTATCCTCAGCAAACTTAGATATTTCGTCTATATCGAGACCCTCACGATCAACACTTGCGACCATGATCGGCAGCATATCCGCACTGATCCTCAGCATCATCGGAGTTCCGACCTCATCAGCCATCTGAGCCGAGATCATATCTATGCTGCCTGAGAGCTCGATCATGGCACTATCCATGTTCGTACTCTGTTCATACTCAAGAATAATCATGCTTGAATGCTCATTCGAAACTGAGCTTATGTTCTTAAGCCCGCTGGCCGTTCCCAAAACAGCCTCCAGCGGTCTCGTAACGGTCTGCTCAACACGTTCCGGGCTGGCACCAGGATAGGCCGTCGAAACAATAACATATGGTAGTTCGATCGTCGGCAGCAGGTCAGTAGTCATCCTGGTAAAAGACACCACTCCCAAAACAATGATCAATATGACCGCGACAAGTACTGTATATGGTTTTCTCACACTTAATTTTGATAGCATTTCTATTCCTCCTGCGATTTCAGGCGATTTGCTTTTACACTTATCACCTTCCGACCGACCGTTCGGTCGGACAAACACAGATTATACTCCCGGCAGGTTCGGTCTGCAATGAACACAATCGGATATAATTATGAACGAAGTGTGAACAAGGGCAGCGCTGCGAAATCGCAGCTGCTGCCCTTTTGCCGGTGTATTAATAAGTGAGTCCGTTTATAATGACTTCGCGTAGACGCCGATTTTCTTATCCATTGAGGATATATGATTTGTCAGCCAGTTGATGATCATCTGATTGGCGTTAATGATCAAAGCTACATTACCGCCGGACGCTTCATATTCCTTACGCAGCTTGGCAAGCTCCTCGATGAAGCTGGCATGCATTTTCTGTTGAGCATCGAGCTGAGGATACTTGATACTGGTCATGTATTTCTCTTCATCTCTGAAATGCTGCTTGGTGTAGTCATCCAGAAAATCGAGCATCTGTACGATATATTCCTTAGACTTGCCTTGCTTCCCTGCTTCGAATAGTTGATTGGCCTTGTCAAACCAGATTTTATGCTGATCATCGATCCTATCTACTCCTACTGAGAGATCCGGGGTCCATCCTATAGCCATAATAGTACCTCCATGAATTAGTAATTTCTGTTTATGTATATAAGTATTATAGTTAATTATCGTAGTAACAACAACACTAGTAGTAACTTAAAAACATGAAATCACAGCAGAATCATCTATGATAGAATCATTTCATGAGTTAATACTTTCAGGAGGCATACAAAATGCGAGCAGTTATTCAAAGAGTTACATCAGCAGCAGTTACGATCAACAATGAGCTTAGACGAGACATAGGTACAGGCTATGTAATATTGCTGGGTGTAGGGCATGAGGATTCTGAAGCGTTAGCAGATAAGCTGTGGAAGAAGATATTCGGCTTAAGAATCTTTGCTGATTCTGATGGCAAAACAAATCTCAACCTTTCTGCTGTCGACGGCGGTGTGTTAATCGTTTCTCAGTTTACACTCTTCGCGAACTGCCGCAGAGGCAACCGGCCTTCATTTATTGAATCGGCTGCGCCTGATCATGGCAAATATCTTTATGAGTATTTTGTTAAGCTTGCGCGAAATGATCTTGATCAGGTAGAAACTGGTGAGTTCGGAGCAGATATGCAAATCGAGCTAATAAATGATGGGCCTTTTACCATTGTATTGGATACCGACATTCTCTAAATAATTCTCTTGGAAC